>DBME01000433.1:24842-25684 GCA_002298155.1 Holophagaceae bacterium UBA706
GGCGTCATGGCCATCACCCGCGTATTCAGCGTGTGGGTCATCGGCGGCGCGGCCTGCATCGCGGTCCTGGTGTCCTTCGTCGGCAAGATCGGCGCCGTCATCCGCAGCATCCCCGTGCCCGTCATGGGCGGCGTCTGCCTCCTTCTGTTCGGCGTCATCGCCGCCGCCGGCATCCGCATGATCATGGAGAAGAAGGTGGACTACACCCGGCCCGCCAACCTCATCCTCACCGCCGTCACCTTCATCGTCGGCGTCAGCGGCGCCAAGATCACCCTGGGCCACGTGGAGCTCAAGGGCATGGCCCTGGCCACGGTCGTCGCCATCGTGCTCGGCCTGGTGGTCTGGGTCGGCGACATGTGCGCCCCCACCGCCCTCACGGAAGCGGAACCCGAAGCCGAATAGCGGTTCATTCCGCCACGGGACCAGGGGCCGGCAGCGCGGACATCCGCGCTCCCGGCCCCCTGGAATGTACGGCTCAGGGGCGCCGCCAGGGGAAGCCCAGCTTGCGCTCCAGCCGGTAGCGGCGGTACAGCAGGTCCATGGGCGAGCCGATGCGCAGGGCCAGGATGGTCTGGGCCACGTAGAAATCCTCGTTGTCGTAGGCGGGATCCTCCACCGGGTCCGAGGCTGAGTTGCCCGCGTAGGCCTGGGACCGGAGCTCATCGAGGCTGAAGGTGGGCTGGGGCTCCCCATCCTGGTAGCGGTAGATGAAAATGGCCCCGCCCTTGCCCAGGCCGGGTTCGCCGCCCGATCCGCCCCGGGCGGCGTTGTCCAGGAAGGCGCACCCGGACATCTCCAAGGTGCCGGCCCGGAAGAAGATGGCTCCGCCGAGGCCCCCCCCG
>DBME01000342.1 GCA_002298155.1 Holophagaceae bacterium UBA706
ATGACCAGCTTTATGGCAGGTTCCGATGGCTTCTACGGGTAAACGGATCATGCGGTGGACCTGACCTCGGGGCCTCCCGTGGGGGGAATCCGCCCAGGATCGCCCTTTCAGGTCCTTGGGGTGATAAGCCGGGCCTCGAAGGTCGACCCCTGGAGCAGGGTCCCCTCACAAAGCACCTGCCGGCCAACGAATGGTTCAAGGTCCGGATCCTCTCCCAGGGCCGGTCCCTGGGAGCGCCGGAGGATGAATTCTCCCTGGTCCGCCACGAGCACGATTGCACTCCGCTCGCTTTTGGTCCCCCGGGCCACCACCCGGCGCTCGATGCTTCCCAGAATTTCCATACCGTCACTATCTACTCTCGAAGGGATGGATTGTCACGCTATCACTGTATTCATGCACCTCCACACCCGCCAGCCCCATGCAATGCTCGTCACGCTGGCGCGACTGGCCGATGGTGAAATGGATGGCCTTGAGTTCCCTGGGCGTCCCCTGGAGGGCGATTCCCTTGGAAGCCATGGAGCGTAGGCTCTGCATACCACTTCGAAGGGCCGCGGGCTTGACGTCGAACGTGAGGTAATTCGGTTTTTCCAGGTTCAGCTTGGCCGCCTCCTTGCGAAGCAGGTCCTGGATGGCGGGTTGAGGCTTGCTCTTGGACCGGCTCTCGGCGATGTCCACCGAATTGGCCAGAGCCAGCCCGTTCTGGAGCAGGGCCTTACGCCGGGCCTTGCGCTCCACTCCCTTGGCCTGGGTCGGGTCGGCGGCCATGAAGGAGGCGCCGGCCCGCAGAAGGTGGGGCTGGGGCGCGGCTGCGGGCGCCTCCACGGGCGTCACGGCGGGATCACCCAGCAGGATGAACTGGGCGAGGGTCTTGAGGTCGTTGGCGGACAAATGCCCCTTGTGCAGGATGTAGTTCTGCCGGGCCTCAAGGGCGGCCCGTCCCAGGGACGCCCCGGAAATCAGGCTCTTGAAGAAATACTGGCACAGGAGGTCCGCCCAGTCGTTGTCGTTGCTGGGGCCATAGGCCACGGTCGTGCTGCCGAAGAACCCGTAGGCTCCCTCCAGCAGATACTGGTTGGGGATACCAAGGTGCTTGTCAGCAGCCTTGGGGTCGTAGAGTTCAGCCCCATAGCAGCATTCGGCCGCCACGACCGTGCCCTTGCGTACGCGTCCCTCGAGCGCGGCCGCGTCCATGGCCACGGGGAAGACGCCGGCACCACTCGCAGGCTGGCCGTAGTACTGCGGCGACGCAGGCGCGCCATGGCAGTTGATGAAGTGGGCGGGGGCTTCCAAGGCCGTAGCGACCGCGGCCGGCGCCATGGGGGGCACCACCTTCATGCCGGCGGAATCGTTGAAGGCCGCCTCCAGGCTCTCGGCTGTGGAAGTCGACCAGATTTCGGCGGAAACGCCCAGATAATTCAGGTAGGCCTTGGCCGGCTTGGCCTGGTAGGAGGACGCGAATTTCAGTACCTCGATCAGGTAGCCGGGGTCGGTTGCCCCTGTCACATCCGGCAGCCGCCCCACCACCCTGGAGGGGTTCTTGAAGGCACCTACCTTCTTCCCGTACGGGCTGCCGCAAGCATAGGGCAGATCACTGTAGACGATGGGGTCAGGATCACCGTTCAGGCCCGCCCTGGGATCGTGGAGGGGATTGACGAGGTCCTGGTGGGGCACCACGTCCGAGGCGCCCAGGATCAGGAGGTAGTCCGGCTGGAGGGAAGTGTAAAGGCCGTCGATACAAACCTTGTTCTGTTCGGGGTCCAACGGCTGGCTCACCGGCGCGAGGTTGAACGGTTTGAGCGCCCTCGCGTCGTCCAGGGGAACCAGGATCGTGTGGAGGCCGCGCTTGGCGTCCGCATCGATCAGGCCCTGGATGGCTTCCTCCACCTCGCGGATGCCCTTCCCGTACTTGCGCCCCAGGACGTTCAGGTTCGTGACGATGAGCTTGTCGATCATTTCTTTATGCGTGGCTTGCGCTGTGGGCATAACGCCTCCTTGGAACAGATGGGAACGTTTGGGGGCCGGCTAGAAGTAAGCCTTCGACAGGCGGGCCCTGGATTTCTCGACGACGCCGTCGTAAGCGGAACCCATGAGTTTCAGCTTGTCGATTGCGCTATTAATAATTTCTTGATTAAACCGGGAACCCTCTCCAAACGAGTGCACAAGGGATGGACCGAACATTGCCTTCCGGTTCAGAACAAAATCCTTCTTCTTATCAAAGTTATGAGCATCGAGGCGTTCCTCGATTTTCTTGACGGCAGCCGAATAGGCGTCGTCCTTTTTATTCCATTCCTCAATGTTGATCTTCTGGAACGCCAGGTCATCCGTCAACGCCGCCTGGAGCGCTTTCATGTTCAAGAGATTCCTTGCGTCGATCACGGCTTCTCCCCAGGTAGCATCATTTTTGATGTCCTGGATACTCTGCATAAATCGATAATATATTGCGGTGGTGGTAACCGCTTCCGTGCCAAACGTATCCGCATCCTTGATGCTGGTTGAGACGGCGTATAGAAATACCAGCAGCCCTGGCGACAGCCGCGTCATGGAAAAGGACAAATTGGCGGAAGCGACGGACGATGATTTTGCGGCTTCAGCCACCGCGTTCACCACGTCCGAATATGCCGACAAGGCTTCCGCGCCCATGGCCGGTGTCTTGAAATTCACCCCTTGGGAGGCAATGATCGCCTTCAGTGCCGAAACAACAACACTGGCAATTTTGTCCAAGCTAAATTCACTTGTATACTCGGTTTTGACATCAGATCCATATTGGATCTCCCTGGCATCCGCAACATCTGCGTCCAGAAGATGTGTTGTGATACTATTATAGAAGAGTTGTCTATTGGCAGTTTCCTGGGCCGCAATACTGGCCTGGAGTTTATCAACTTGTATTTTTGCAGCTACTGTTTTATCAGCCACGCTTCTTACAGATCCTGAGGTACATGCCATTTCACACCTCCAATCACAGCATTCCTACTCATATGGCTTTTCGGATTTCGCCCCGTTTTTTAATGTGGTTGCTGGACTCCACCTAATAATAATTACGAGGAACGGCTTCGCCCTTGAATATAATAGCGATAAAATATTTTAAATTACTGAATCTAAAGCGCCTATCCAATTCTCATCATAACAGTAATGTCCTGAATACTTAAACACCCTAAAATGCGGATAAAGAAGATATCCTGCGCAGCATTAGAGCAGGCGGTACAAAGATCGAGCGCACCTCCTGCGGTTGAGTTCCGACAAATCCGCAGGGGTGGCATCACCCAGCCGCCTCCCGGTCCCCGGGGTGCACGCAGTGCGTGGTCGGGCATGATGGGTTGGGTGATGAGGCTGACTTCGGCCATGGGCAACCTCCCGGTCCAGGGGCAGGCGTGGCAGATTGTCGGGCAGGATTTGGCAGCTCAATATAGGCCATGGCCGGGGGGTAGAGGGGCAAATGGCCCCGAGCGGTCGTTTTGGGTTGCCGAACGGTAGCCCGGGGCTCGCCCGGATAAGAGCCGATCTCGGTAGATCACTCCTGATCTACCGGGATCGGCCAAGCCACCTGCACTCGCCGGGGACGAGGGAGGTCGCAGGGACCATGGAGGTTCGTCCGTTCGGAGGGGGGTGGATTCCCGACTTGCCCGTGCCTTTCAGCCACCCCCGACATCGATGGATATATTTGGTTGATCAATTCTAAATACTAATTCATCCTTTGGCCGGCTTCCATGTCGGTCCACCACGAACAGTCCGAACGTAATCTCCATGTTCCCTTGAACTAGGCCAGATTAAGGAGGGGTGTATGTTCCTTGGAAACAGGTCCATGGCCTGGAAGTTCAATTTCCTGATGGTCACGACCATCCTCGGCTTTCTGACCACCCTGGCCCTCACCAGCCTGGCCCTCAGGGCCTTCAACAAGGACTACGACACCTTCAGTCAGGTGGGCGTGGAGGTCCAGGCCAGGACCCTCATGGTCGCCCGGGACCAGAACTTCTTCTCGCGGCAGGTCCGCAGTGTCTACCTGGGCGAGAACTGGGATGAAAATGCTTCGGCCATGGCGAAAACAGCGGAATCCGTGCGGTCCAACTACCAGGCCCTGTCCACCGCCGCCCAGCGCCTGGAGGACCCGGCCCAGAAGGAGAAGCTGCTGGCCCTCATCGCCTCGGCCCAGAAGGAAAGTTTCGACATCCTCACGGACGGCGAAGCCTCCATCAACAAGGTCAAGGGCGTGACCGACCTCAAGGCCCTCAATGAGGAGTGGAAGACCTACCGCGCCAACAACAAAGCCCGGGGCGAGCGGGCCAGGCAGACCTTCGGCAGCCTCACCGAATTCGCCAAGGCCTTCATGGAGGAGGGCCGGTCCACCACGTCCAAGGCCCTATCGTTGCTTCAAGGGGTCCTCGTGCTGATCGTCCTGGGATTCATCGCCATCACGGGCGCAGCTTCGTTCCTCATCCGAAATTCCATCATCAAGCCCATGGCCTCGGCCGTGGCGATCACCGAGCGCATCGCCCAGGGTGACCTGACGGGGACCATCGCCGGCGGGGCCCTGAACGCCCGGGATGAGGTTATCCAGATGCTCGGCTCCTTGAATGAGATGCAGCTCCAGCTGCGGGATGTCCTGTCCCTGGTGCGATCCGGGGCGGAGACGGTGGCCAGCGGCTCCACGGAACTCTCCGCGACGGCGCATGAGATGGCGGCGACGACCCGGGCCATCGCCGACGGATCCCTGGAACAGAGCAGCTCCGCGGAACGCATGACGGCCGCCGTGACCGAACTGGGCGCGAGCATCCAGGAGGTAACCGCACAGGTGCGTTCAGCCCAGAAGCAGATGGAGAGGGCCCTCGAAGCCACCTCCGGCGGTGAGCAGGCCGAAGCGGCGACGGCCGAAGCCATGGCCTCCATCAAGACCTCCGTCACCCAGATCGTCAAGGCGACCCAGGTCATCGACGATATCGCGCGCCAGACGAACCTGCTCTCCTTGAACGCCGCCATCGAGGCCGCCAAGGCAGGCACGCTGGGCAAGGGGTTCGCCGTGGTGGCCGAGGAGGTCAGGAAGCTGGCCGAACGTTCGGGTATTGCCGCGCGCGAGGTTCGAGGTCTGGCGGGCGTCTGCGAGGAGAACATCGCACGGGGCACGGCCACCGTCGAGACGTCCGTCGCCGCCCTGCAGGACATCACCCATGCCATCGGGGCCATGGCCTCCATGCTGAAGGAGATCGGCAGCGCCAGCGAGGAGCAGGCCCGCACGGGAGAGGAGGTCGGCACCCAGGTGGAGAGCGCCGCCGCCGCCACCCACCTCACCGCCCAGGCGACCCGGGAGCAGGCCTCGACCGTGGACGAGGTGAACCGCACCGCCCATGATCTGGCCCAGGTGGCCGATTCGCTCAATACCCAGGCCAAACGATTCCGGCTTTGAGAGAATGCGGAAGGTAGGGGAGTGATCCGGCCGCTTCCCTTTCGATTCCCTACAGGAGCGCACCTGCATGCCACAGCAGCCCTTTTTCATGGCCCAGCCCTTCCCCGGGACGGTCAGGCAGCTGTTCCTGGATAGCGGAGCCTGTTTTGACTTTTCCATGGAAGACCGGCGGAAATGCGGCCACGCCCTTGAGCGCCATTTCGTCGACCGGGCCGGAAATCAGGCGCCGCACCCCTGGTTCATGCCGATCATCTTCGGGGGCGTGACGTTCAACCAGGCTCCCCCCTGGGCGGTGATGATGGCCATGGGTATCTACGGGTACCTGGCGGAGGGCGGACCGGCTCCGCTCACCTTCAGGGCCAACACCCTGGCCATGGGTTACCACGCGCTCCGAATTCCCGCCGAGGAGCCGTTCTTCCTCCTGAAGGGCAGGACGCGCCTGCCCTTGACCGACGCCTTCCTTCGCATCGACGACAAGGTGGATCCCGCCATCTGGATCGACCTGTATGGTCTCGCGCCCCTCCTCCCGGGGGTGCGGGTGGCTCCCTTCACGCTGATCCCCTCCGGAGATCCGAGCGGATGCGTCGCAGGAGCGGTTCTCGTCAACGTCGCGCATCGGACCTTTCTCAATCCCCTCAAGGAGCACTTCCAGGCCTCGGACGTCAGGCTGTTCTTCACCGAAAACCCGAGTCCGACCCGCCTTCGGGCCCACCGGGAGCGGCTCTTCGACATCCTCGGGCTTCCGATCGACGAGCTGGCGACGAACCTGGACGTTGCCATCGCGTTAATTCAGAAAGCTTTTATCTTCCCGGGACTGGAACACGGGAATGAGCTTGCAGGAACGTCCACCAAGGCGTGACGGCGGCAAGAACCTCACCTTGTGGGGTGCGGGCTCGGGGCACCCACCCCCTGGCCCTGGCTCCGTCCAGGGCATGAATGTCAGTTCCCCGAAAAGGGGTGCGAATGGCGAATCTGGAGGGCCAAAGATGGAGGGGGGGGCCAACATCCCCGAAAATTCAGGTCAAATCCTGAGCAGGCTCGTCCCGTAGGAGTTGTCGACCGCACAGCGCCAGTTTCCACCCGCATCCTTAATGAACACATAGGTGGCCTCCCGCTCGATGAGGACCTGGGCCCCCGCGGGATCCTTGGCCCGGATCTCGGCCTTGCCGAGTACCAGGGCCGTGTCGCCGCCCTCGATCACCACCAGGTGTTCCTGCGTGACATGAAGGGTGTGGTTGAAATGCTCCGCGATGGCCGTGAAGGCCTTCCGGATCTGGTCCTTGCCGCTGGCATTCAGGCCGGGCCGAACGACGAGGGTGGCGTCGTCGGTGTAGAACGCCAGGACGGCATCCAGATCCTCCCGGTTGATGGCCTCGTCGGCGGCGTGGATGATCGTTTCAAGTTCGTGCACGTGCCTGGCTCCTGAATACAGGTTAGCCTAGCACCCGCCTTCACCACGGGTGACGGAAGGGATCGCGAGTCACCCGGGTTCAAACCGGGTTGGCAAGGACAATCACTTTGAGTTATGGATTCTGACGGTGATGGAAAGGTTCGCGAGTGGAGGTGTTCTTAGGGAAGTAATGGATAGATAGATCAACGCGTGGTTGTGGCTGTTCTTGAATGAAATGGTATTTCCCATCGACACGTGCCCAAGGACACCCTGCGTGATGGCCTGCAGGGACGGTTGTTCATCCCATGCTTCGATTTTGAATTCATACTTCGGATCGCTTTCGACCGTGATGGAGCCATCGAATCCCTTCGGTATCGAGATGACGTACATGGCCTTGTTGCCGAAGGCTTCCGTGAAGCTCGAGTCCTTCGGGCCTGCCGTGATCACGTTGACGGGTTTGAGCCCATCGAAGCGCCACCAGGTTCCGGTCCAACTGGCCGCCTGAACCTGGACGGCCTCCTTGGCGGGTTGCGCTTCGGCCGGTGCCGGAGCCTGGGATATGGCAGCCGGGGACAGGGACAGGAAGAGAGATAACGCCAGCAATTTCATGCGACCTCCTTGTGTGGGTGACGGTATGGACACGTTGGGGGAGTCGCCCTTCGGGCTTCTCCATCTGCTCTAAGGGGAGAATCAGTCATCACTTGGCAGCCTTCACCATCGCCTTCAAGGACTCGAAAGCAGGTCCCTGCCCCCAGGAAATCCGGCCGGTTCCCTTGTGAAGACGGATCGGGTCCTTGTCGGCCTTGCCTGCAATACCAACGCGAGGAGTTGCTGTCCAGTATTCCCCCTCGTCGACGAGCTCGCCCGGAAATCCACAGCCACTGATGTTGTGGAGAAAATAGAACCGCATGATCTTCTCGGCCATTGCCTTCGGCATCGCCGGTGAAGGCCTGATCGCCAGGATCTCCTTCGCATCCTTCAGCATCCCGGCCCGGGCGGGATCTTCTTGGCAGCTCGTGGCCATCGAGAAGGAGACCAGAGCCGCGGAAAGCAGGAGGGCCGATCTGGCAGAACTCATCGTGCCGGTCTCCTTAAGGATAGTGGCGCAGCAATGAAGCAGGCCTTCGATCCGGTTCGGGCGGGTGGAGTCGGGATGATACCAATATATCGTTCGACACGGCTCAGGGCCAACAAGTTGAAGGCACGAGGGTGCTTCAGTGCCCAGGGAAGCCAAGCCATCGTGTTCCTGGACGGTCCGAAGACCGGAGGGCCTTATGGGCACATGGCAGGCGCGGAGGGACGTCCGGAACTCCGCAAGGTCCTGTTCCCTATCGCAGTGGGAAAAAACCAGACGGCTACCCAGATCCGAATTGTAGAATTCCCCGCACGACCCGATCCTATCGCCGGAGATGCCCGATGAAATTCCTGCGCCTTCCAGTCCTGGCCGTCATGGCCTCCATCCTGCCCGCCGCCATGGCCCAGCCGGCGACCGCCGCACCCGAGGCGGTGATCCCGATGAAGCCGTGGCGCACGCGCTGGGCGCTGGAAGCGGAAGTCGGCGGAAAGAAGGGACTCTACCTGTTCGACACGGGGGCGGGGATCACGCTCGTATCCCCCGAGAGCGCAAAGCGGGCGGGGTGTGAGCCCTGGGGCCGCATCACCGGCTTTGACATGATGGGCACGCGGCACGACGGGCCGTATTGCGGTGATGCCATACCGGTCACCCTGGCCGGCACCACACTTACGCCACCGGCCCTCGGCGTGATCAAGATGGCAGAGATCAACCCCCGCGATGCGGAACTGGACGGCATCATCGGACTCGACCTGTTCGAAGGCCGAACGTTGACCTTGGATTTCGCGGCGGGAACCCTGACGCTCGAGTCGGAGGCAAGCCGGACGGCGCGGATCGCGGTCATGCGCCCCCTGCGCATCCGCCTGAAGCGCGAGGTGAACGGTTGCGCGCTGGCGGTGATGGCAGCCGTGCCATCGAAGAAGGGCACGCTCTGGTTCGAGCTCGATTCCGGCAACGGCGGCACGGTGCTCGCGTCCAAGCCGATCGCTCAGCTGGTCGGCATGGACCCGAAGGTGGATGGCAAACAGACCGCCGATTTCGAGGTCCTGGGCGAAATCCGCGCGACCACCCCGGATGCCTTCGCCCCGGACATGACCATGGACGGGAACCTGGGTATGCCCTTCCTGCGCAACTGGGTGGTGATGCTGGATCTGGCCAAGGGCCTTGCGTGGATCGGCAAGCCACCGGCGCCCCCCAGACCCGCCATCCCGCTGGATCAGGCGATCAAGCGCTAACCAGGAGGTCGGAGTTCCGTGCTTTCGTTCCCCGCCCGGGGGGCGCTCAAGGGCGCAGGGCGGCTTGACCGCGTTTGGCCCCAGACGCCTCGCGGCGGGTGCCAACGGTGGCTCTCACCAAAAATCCGTTCTACTTTTTCGTTAATTTCGCGTTTACCCCTTGACTGAATACGGAGAAAAAGCGAAATTGGTTCCGTCAAAGGTCGAGAGCTCGACCGAATCTGGGGGTGCCCAATGTCCAAGTCCTTTGGTTACAAGCTTCCTGGTTACTTCATGGAATACGGCCCCGTCCAGGCCGAAAGCGAAGACGCGGCCCGCGCGGAGATCCGGAAGCGGCTGGGCATGCGACGCCTGCCCTGGGGGCTTCAGGTTTGGGACCTCAGCGCCCGGCCTCTGGCCCGGTGGAAGGTGGATGCCGCCAGCTAAAGGATTCCAGGGCTCCGTTCAGGAGCCCTTCCTTTCCCTGGGTGGCTGGAGCCCGTCCCGGGCTTCGCGCAGGTAGAAGTCCACCACCTCCGTGAATTCCCGGAGGGCCTGCACCACCTTGGGATCGGCATGGCTGAAGATGAGCCGGGTCAGGGCCTCCTGGGTCGCCGCGCTGGAACCGGGGGCCTCCGCCAGGTCCCGGAGGCTGGCCACGATGCCTTCGGCGCACCGCGCGGCTACGGGTTGGGCATCCGGGTCCAGGGCCGGGAGGCGGGACCGGAACACCGGCATGGCCATCTCGACGGCCTTCTCAAGGCTCTGGCGAACGGTCTGTCGGGACGAATCGGTCATCCGGCAAGCCCTACCCATGGACGGCAGGAGAGACTTTATCAGATTCCCCGGCACCGAAATGGGTAAAAACAGACCTTCTGAATTTCCTACAAAAGATGGGGAACCAAGCGAGCCTCCGAAACATCCTTCATCAGCGTGAATCCTGGAAAAGCTGCTTGATCTGGAGGAATGGATGGTCTCTCCCTCGCCTTCCCCGTGCGTCCTGCACCCGAATCTGGTTCTGTATTCCGACGAGACGATCGTCAGTCAGCGGCTCAAGCGCTGGGCCTCGCTGATTCCCGTGCGTCCCTGCGAGCGCCGTCCACCCGGTGAGCCCATCCCTCCGGGCATCCGAAGCCAGAACGCCCTTTACGAACCCATGCCAGCCCGCCACCGATAAAAAAGGTGGACTTCTCCAGCTAACCGGCGAAATTTAGGCCTGAGGAACCCCCGAGAGGGACCTGATGGCCGATAAACCCCTGAGAAAGGCAGCTCCATCCGGGAAACCGGGCAGGTCGAAGGCGCCCAGGGCAAAGGCAGCGGTCGGGGGGAAGGCGGATGAGGCCCTCTGGAGGGGGACCTTCGACGCGGTTCCGGACCTGCTGGCGGTGCTCGACGAGGACCGCAAGATCGTCCGCATGAACCAGGCGCTCCTGGACCGCCTGGGACCGGAGGCGCAGGAAGCCCTGGGGCGGCCCTGCTTCGAGATCTTCCACGGCACGGACCACCCCCCGGAAAACTGCCCCCTGGAGGCCTCCTGCCGGGACGGCAGGACCCACGAGGGCGAGGTGCGCGCGGAACGCCTGGGGCTGGACCTCCAGGTGCGTGGCGCCCCCATCCGTGATGCCAAGGGCAGGATCAAGGGCAGCATCCACATGGCCCGGGACCTCACCGACCGCCGCATGCGGGAGGGCGGACTCCAGCACCTGAACCGCGTCGTGCAGGCCCTGAGCCGGAGCAGCCAGGCCATGGCCCGCGCCGGGGACGAGGCCAGCTACCTGGACGAGGTGTGCCGCATCGTGGTGGAGGACTGCGGCTGCTTCCTGGTGTGGATCGGCTTCAAGGTCCAGGACGAGGCCCGCTCCATCCTGCCCATGGCCTGGGCGGGTTTCGAGGACGGCTACCTTTCCACCGTCCGCCTCACCTGGGCCGACGTGGACCGCGGCCGGGGCCCCACGGGCACCGCGGCCCGCACCGGGAACGCCGTGCTCATCCGGGACATCGAGACCGATCCCAGGTTCGCGCCCTGGCGGGAGGAAGCCCGGGCCCGGGGCTACGGCTCGGTGCTGGCCCTGCCCCTCCTGGACGGTGGCGAAGCCTTCGGGGTGGTGACGGTCTATTCCGAGGGCCACGACGCCTTCTCCGAAGCCCACGTGAGGATCCTGAAGGAGCTCGGCGACGACCTGGCCCGCGGCATCCTCACCCTGCGCCTGCGGGAATCCGAGCGCAAGGCCCAGGAGGCCCTCCGGGAAACGACCCAGACCCTCAAACGCCTCAACGACGAACTGGAGCAGCGCGTTCAGGAACGCACCGCCGACCTGGTGAAGGCGAACCAGGCCCTAACCGAGCGGATCCTGGACCGCGACCGGGCCCTGGAGGCCCTCAAGGAGAGCGAGGAGAAGCTCAGGCACGCCCAGAAGATGGAAGCCATCGGCACCCTCGCCGGCGGCGTGGCCCACGACTTCAACAACCTCATCCAGGTCATCAACGGCTACGCGGAGATGACCCTGGACGCCATGGCGGAGGACAACCCGCAGCGGGGCTTCCTGGAGACCATCCAGCGCGCGGGGCAGAAGGGCGCGGCCCTCACCCGCCAGCTCCTGGCCTTCAGCCGAAAGCAGGTGCTCGCGCCGGAGATACTGGACCTGAACGTGCTCTTCCGGGAGATGGAGAAGTTCTTCCAGCGGGTCGTGAAGGAGGATGTCCGCCTGGTGTACGACCTGGGGGCCGACCTGGGGCTGGTGGAGGCCGATCCCAGCCAGATGGAGCAGGTGATCATGAACCTGGTCGTCAACGCCCGGGACGCCCTGCCCCGCGGCGGCACGATCACCGTGGCCACCCGGAACCTGGGCGCCAGCGTGGCCTTCACCATCTCGGACACGGGCGCGGGCATGGAGCCCCGGGTGCTCGCGCGGATCTTCGAGCCGTTCTACACCACCAAGGGGGTGGGACGCGGCACGGGCCTGGGCCTGAGCACGGCCCTGGGCATCGTGGAGCAGAGCGGCGGGACCCTGGAGGTCCGGAGCCGCCCCGGCGAAGGCACCACCTTCACCGTGACCCTGCCGGTGGTCTCCAGCGCCCTGGCGCAGACGCCGGAGACCGTGGAGGCCCTCCCCGCCACGGGCACGGAGACGCTGCTGGTGGCCGAGGACGACGAAGGGGTTCGAAGCCTGACCGCCCATCACCTTACAGCCGCAGGCTACAAGGTACTGGAAGCCCCCGACGCGGCCGAGGCCCTGCGCCTCCTGGACACCCTTTCGGAACCCGTGCACCTCCTGCTCACGGACGTGGTCATGCCCGGCATGGGCGGCCGGGAACTGGCGGAGGCCGTGCGGGCCCGGGTGCCGGGCATCCGGGTGGTCTTCATGTCCGGGTACCCGGATGACGCCCTGGGCGCGCCCGAAGGAGGCTGGGCGGACAAGGTCCTCATCTCCAAGCCCTTCGACCGCAACAAGCTGCTGCGCATGGTCCGCAAGGTGCTGGACGGCGCCTAGATTTCGATGCTGATGGGGCAGTGATCCGAGCCCAGGACATCGGCGTGGATGCGCGCGTCCTTGACCTCGTCCTTCAGGGCCTTGCTCACCAGGAAGTTGTCGATGCGCCACCCCACGTTCTTCTCCCGAGCGCCGCCCCGGGCCGTCCACCACGTGTAGAGGCCGGGCACGCCGGGATTGCGTTCGCGCAGCACGTCCACCAGGCCCGCGGCGAGGTACAGGCGGAAGTCCTCGCGCTCCTCGTCGGTGAAGCCGGGGTTCATGCGGTTGTCCTTGGGGCGGGCCAGGTCGATCTCCTCGGGGGCCACGTTCATGTCGCCGGTGAGGATCACCTTTCGGCCGCGGTCGTGGCGTTCCTTCACGATGGCCGCGAGATCCCGGGCGAACTGCCGCTTGAAGCCCAGGCGCACCAGGCCCGCGGAGGCGTTGGGGAAGTAGCCGCCGATGAAGTCCAGGTCGCCCTTGGAGCTGATGATCATCCGGCCTTCCTGGTCGAAGATGCCGATGCCCAGCCCGTGGGTGTGCTGGAAGCCCAGCTCCTTTTTGGAGAGGGTGGCGGAGCCGGCGTAGCCCTTCTTGCTGGTGGAGGGGAACCAGGCCACGTCGTAGGCCGATTCCAGCTCCCGGCGCACGCCCAGGTCCACCTGGTCCCAGTCGGCGCGGATCTCCTGCAGGGAAAGGACGTCGGGATCGGTCTTCTCAAGCCAGTCCATGAAGCCCTGCTTGAGCACCGCCCGGAAGCCGTTGACGTTCCAGCTGTAGAGTCGCATCAGAGCTCCTTGACGATTCGGTCCAGCAGGCGTTCGGTGCGCCAGCGCATCCACCCCACCGTGAGGAAGGCGCCCCAGCCCCGCAGACGCCCGTCGAGGCGGAGGTGGGTGCCTGTCTCGTGGGGTTCCGCCCGGAGGGTGCCCTCCTCCACCGCGCCCAGGGTGTGGTGGTGCCAGCGCAGGGTCAGGCCCTCGCCGGTGGGCTCCAGGGGGCGCAGGCCGCGGCAGGCCTTCAGGCAGGGCAGGCCCGCCTGGAGGCGCTCGCGCACCAGGGCCAGGGGGGCGTCCGTGAGGATCTCCTCCTGGAAACGGAATACGGGTGTCTTCATGGCCTACTTGACGATGAAACCCGGACGGGCGTCAGCGGGCGGGGCCACGAGGTAGGGCTTGGAGTTGTTGTCGCTGGCGGCCAGCAGCATGCCGTGGCTCTCGATGCCCATGAGGGCCCGGGGCGCCAGGTTGGCCACCACGACGACCTTGCGGCCCACCAGCTCCTCCGGCGTATAGCCGGTGGCGATGCCGCCCAGGATGGTGCGGGTCTCGAAGCCGATGTCCACGGTCATCTTGATGAGCTTCTTGCTCTTGGGAACGGCCTCGGCCGTGAGCACCAGGCCCACGCGCAGGTCGGTCTTCGCGAAGGTGTCGTAGTCCACCACCTCGCGCAGGGGGGGCACGTCCAGGGGCAGCTCGGCCGCGGGGGCGGCGGGGGCCGCGGCGGCGGAAGCGGCGTCCAGTTCGGTCATGACGGTCTCCTTGTCGATGCGCTGGAAGAGGGGTTCGGGTGCCGCGACGGGCCCGGGGGCCGGCGCGTCGTAGTCCAGGCCGGCGAAGCGCTGGTCGGCCACCGCCCCGGACTGCCCCAGGCCCTTCCAGAGGGTCTGGGCCATGGCGGGCATGACGGGGGCCAGGAGCACCGCCGTGGCGCGCAGGGCGCGGTACAGCAGGCACAGGACCGTGTCCAGCTTGGCCTGGGCCCCTTCGTCCTTGGCCAGCTTCCAGGGCTCGGCCTTGACGATGTAGCCGTCCAGCTGGCGCAGGTAGGTCCACAGGCCTTCCAGGGCGCCATGGAAATCGTTGGCGGCGGCCTTCTCGAGGTAGGCCGAGGCCGCGAGGCGCCCGGTCTCGAGAATCTCCAGGTCCATGGCGTCCAGCGTGGCGGGCACGGGAACCCGGCCCTCGCGGTAGCGGATGAGCATGCTGAGCGTGCGCGAGGCCAGGTTGCCCAGGCCGTTGGCGAGGTCGGCGTTCAGGCGGTCCATGAATCCCTCGAAGGAGAAGCTGCGGTCCAGGCCCACGGTCATTTCGCGCATGAAGAAGAAGCGCACCGCGTCGTTGCCGAACTTTAGCAGCTGGTCGGGGCGCACGACGTTGCCCTTGGACTTGGACATCTTGTCCTCGCCCATGAGCCACCAGCCGTGGGCCAGGATGGTGCGGGGCAGCAGCTCGCGGATGCGCGCGGGCAGTTCGCCCTGGAGGTCGTCCCCGTCCTGGCGGTGCATGGCCATGAGGAAGGCCGGCCAGTAGATGGCGTGGAAGCGCAGGATGTCCTTGCCCACCAGCTGGAAGGTGGGGGGCCAGAAGCCCTCGCGGCACGCCGACAGGTAGTTCAGCAGGGCGTCGAACCACACGTAGACCACGTGCTTCTCGTCGCCGGGCACCGGGATGCCCCAGGTGATGCTGGTGCGGCTGATGCTCAGGTCCTGGAGGTTGCCCAGGGCCCCGCCGGGGGCCACGAACTGCTTGACCTCGTTCAGGCGGAACTCGGGCTGCACGAACTCGGGATACTTCTCGTAGAGCTGGATGAGCCAGTTCTCGTAGGCGGAGAGCCGGAAGAAGTAGCTCTCCTCCTCCAGTTCCACGAGCTGGTGGGCCAGGCCCTGGGCCTGCATCTCCTTGGCCTGGGTCTCGGTGACGTAGGCCTCGTCGCTGACGGAGTAGAGGCCCTTGTACGTGGCCTTGAAGATGTCGCCGGAAGCCAGGAGCTCCAGGAACTTGGCCTGGACGACCGCCTTGTGCGCGGCGTGGGTCGTGCGCACGAAGTGGTCGTTGGTGATCTCCATGCGCTTCCACATGGTTTCGAAGTTGGGCACGACCTCGTCGGCCAGGGCCTTGGGGGTGATGCCCCGGGCGGCCGCGGCCTTCTCGATCTTCTGGCCATGCTCGTCGGTGCCGGTGAGGAAGTACACCTCCTCGCCCATCATCCGCCGGTGCCGGGCCATCACATCCGCCAGGACGGTGGTGTACGTGTGGCCGATGTGAGGCCGGTCATTCACGTAATAGATGGGCGTGGTGATGTAGCAGCGTTCCGACACGATTCCTACTCCTCGGTGACTTCGGCCTTGATGATGCGGTCGTTGGCCTTGATGGAGAGGACGACCTTGATGTCCTCCTCGCCCACGCACTTGCCGAACACGGTGTGCACGCCGTCCAGGTGGCGGACGTTGGAGGCGTCGCCGTTGACGATGAAGAACTGGCTGCCGCCGGTGTCCTTGCCGGCGTGGGCCATGCTCAGGGCGCCCAGGGCGTGCTTGTGGGGGTTGCCGGCGGTCTCGCACTTGATGCGGTAGCCGGGGCCGCCGGTGCCGGGGATGCCCGAGGCGCCTTCGCGGGTGTTGGGGCAGCCGCCCTGGATCACGAACTGGGGGATGACGCGGTGGAAGGTGAGGCCGTCATAGAAGCCTTCGCGGGAGAGCTTCACGAAGTTGGCCACGGTGCCCGGCGCCTCCTTGGCGAAAAGTTCCACATTGATGTCGCCCTTGCTGGTCTGCAGTCGTACGCGGGTCATGTTCGCTCCTCGGGTCAAACAACCAGCATAGCCTGTGGCAACCAGGGGTCAAAATAGGTAGTCTCAGAGAAGGGGAGGTTTCCATGATGGGATTCCGGAACATTGCCTTGGCGGGCTGCATGATCTTCGCGGCGGGCCTCGGCTGCGGCAAACCCAAGGCGATCACGCCCAAGAAGCCCGTTCCCGCGGGCACGGTGCAGTTCCAGTTCACCAAGAAGGTCATGGGCCCCGTGGACCTCACCATCGACGGAACGCGCGTCCCCGTTCAGGCCAAGGCCGGCAAGAAGGGCAAGCACCTCATCATCAGCGGCCTCTCCACCGGCAAGCACCACATCGTGCTCCTGAGCGCGCTGGACGCCTTCGGGCCCGACCAGATCGACGTGGACATGCCCGAGGGCGCCGGCGTCTTCAAGGTCCTCTTCGCCCAGCAGTTCAAGTCCGTCCTCTACGGGAAGGCCGAGCCCACGCCCGTGGCCGAAGGCATCCCCGGCGTGGTGGCGCGGCTCGAACCCTGATGTCCCGCGGTTTCCGCAGCCTGGCCGCCTGGGCCGGAGCCGCCGTGGCCGCCCTGCTCGTGGCGGGCGCCGGCGGCTTCGCCGCGTACAAGGCCCGCGCCGTGGCGCGCGAGCTGGTCGACCCGCCCTTCTACCATGTGCCGCCCCTGGAGCGGGTGCAGGCCACCTACGCCGAGCTCGCGGCCGGCAGCGAGGGCGACCCCGGCGGCGTCTGGGAGACCTTCCCCGCCGGATCCCGCGACGTATGGCTTCTGCGCCGCCGCAACCCCGCCCCCGGCGTGGTCCTGCTGCTCCACGGCTTCGGCGATGACCGCTGGGGCACCAGCCCCGCCCTGAAGTGGTTCCCGGAGCTGGACGCGGCGATCTTCACCTACCTGGGCCGGGACGACGCCATGCGCGGCGGCGGACCCGCCCCCGCCGTCACCTTCGGCGCCCGGGAGGCCGCGGAGGTGGTGGACGTGGTCCACGCCTTCGAGGCCCGGGGCGTGCCCCGGAACCGCATCCTCCTCATGGGCCGGAGCCTGGGCGCCAGCGTGGGCCTGCTGGCCCTGGCGGCCCTTGAGAAGGAGGGCCGCGGCCCGCTCGGCGGCATCATCTGGGAAGGCGCTCCGGCCAGCAGCCGGGACTTTGCCGAGCGCCTGGTGCGCGGCCCCGAGGACCACTTCTGGCACGGCGCCCTGGCGCCCCTCATCGGGAACCTGGCCAGCTCACGGGCAGCGCGCCTGGGCGGCTACTCCCGCGAAGCCACCGACCTCCTGGCCGTGACCTCCGGCATGACCTTCCAGACGCCCAGCCTCGCCTTCATCGCGTCCCAGGACCGCCTGGCCCCTCCGCCGGTGCAGCGGGCCGTGGCCGCCCGCTTTAAAACATCACGAGCAGTGGAAGTGCCGACGTGGCACCTCCACTGCTCGGAAATTCTGGGTCCCGGTTACGCCGCCCAGGTGAGGGCCGCCGTCCGGGAATGGTTCCCTAGTCGTCGATGAGACGGCTGCGGAGCTCCTTGCCCAGCTTGAAGTAGACGACGCGCTTGGGCGGCACATGGATCGACTGCCCGCTGCGGGGATTGCGGCCCTGGCGCGCCTTGCGGTCACGCAGGCGGAAGGACCCGAAGCCGCGCAATTCCACGCCCTCACCGCGGTGAAGCGATTCGACGATGCTATCGAGGAAGGAGTTCACGAGAAGGTCGGCATCCTTCTTCGCGAGTTCCAAGTTCTCAATGAGGTGTTTGGAAAGATCCGCTTTGGTGAGGGTTTCCATCGTTTCCATGAATTCTCCAGGCACGTGGATGGGTTACGTGTCATCAATAAGATCCTCTACTCCTGTACCGCGTCAATAGTCCAAATGGCGGGGGCAAAAAAAAGAGGGAGGCGAACCTCCCTCTCTTTATTCATATTAACTATGAATCATTGAAAACATTGGTATATCAACCCATAATCCAGTCCAGAAGCCAGCGGGGGCCTTCCCCGGTGGCGCCGTGGGGACGGAAATCCCGCTCGGAGGAGGACCAGCTTCCGGCCAGGTCCACATGGGCCCAGGATTCGGCGGAGACGAACTCCTTGAGGAAGAGGCCGGCGGTGATGGCGCCGCCCCAGCGGGTGCCGGTGATGTTCTTCACGTCGGCGACCTTGCTGCGCAGGGCTTCCTTGTACTCCTCGACCAGGGGGAGCTGCCAGAGGTACTCGCCGGAGCGGGAGCCCGCGTCCAGCAGACGCTCGACCAGCTTCTGATCGGTGCCCATGACCGCTGAGACGCCGTCGCCCAGGGCCACGACGCAGGCGCCGGTGAGGGTCGCCAGGTCCACGATGTGGTCGGCGCCCATGCCGGAGGCGTAGTCCAGCAGGTCGGCGAGGACCAGGCGGCCCTCGGCGTCCGTGTTGAGCACTTCGATGGTCTTGCCGCTGCGGGCGCGGATCACGTCGCCGGGCTTGTAGCTGGTGCCGCTGGGCATGTTCTCCACCAGGCCCATGAGGCCGGTGACCTGGATGGGGGCCTCGGTCTGGGCGCAGGCCACGAGGGTGGCCAGCACGATGGCGGCGCCGGTCATATCGTCCTTCATGGTCTCCATGCCGGAGGCGTCCTTCAGGGAGAGGCCGCCGGAATCGAAGGTGACGCCCTTGCCCACGAGCACGATGTGGCGCTTGGCCTTCTCCTTGGGCTTGTACTCGAGCTTCACGACCCGGGCGGGACGGGCGGAACCCTTGGCCACGGCCAGGACGGCGTTGAAGTTGCCCTTGGCCAGCTCATCGGGGCCCAGGATCTCGATGCCCAGCTTGTGCTGCTTGGCCAGCTTCTGGGCCTCGGCGGCGAAGGTCTCGGGGTAAAGGTCGTTGGCGGGGGTGTTGGCCATGTCGCGGACGCGGTGGCAGGCGGCGATGCCGGCCTCGATCTGGGGCAGGCGCCGGCGGGCCTTGCGGGTGTCGTCGCCGTTGGTGAAGACCTCGACGCTCTCGAACCGCTTGGGCTCGGGCTTGCCCTTGAAGGTCACGAAATCGTAGTCGGCCAGGAGGGCGCCCTCGAGGACGGCCACCTGGACCTCATCGTGGTCCAGGGAGGAGGTGGAGGGGGACACGATACCCACGCGCTTCCAGCCCTTCTTGAGGGCGTGGCGCGCGGCAGTTCCCACCGCCTTGCGGATTTTGTTGTGGGTTACGGCCTCTTCTTCGCCCAGACCGACGAGAAGCATCCAGCGGCAATCTTTCACACCATTGGGATGGTGGAGGGGCACAACTTCAAGATAGTCCGCCTTGAAGTCGCTTTCGTCCATGACCTGGCGCGCAACCTTGCTGATGGCAAGAGGCAACCTATGACGTTCACGACCCGAGAAGACCGGCACGACCAGGACGTCGCCCGAAAAGTCTTTTCCTGTCTGGGAACTGATTTCAATGGTAGGCATAGCGCTCCTCGAAGAATACGGACCACATGTTAATATGGAACCCGGTACGCAATGACATTTTTTTTATCGTTTATCAATACAAGACCCTTGAATATCTAGTGTGCCTTTTTTGTGGTCCCCATCACCCGGCCTTGCCAGCGCCGGGGGAATCAAGCAGTCTGGATGGCGGGGAAACCGGGAATGCGGGACAGGGAACTGGTGCAGCGCATCAAGGACGCGACGGACTTGGTGGCGATGGTGGGACAGGCCGTGAAGCTCAGGCGCCAGGGATCGGCGTGGGTGGGCCTGTGCCCGTTCCACAGCGAGCGCAGCCCCAGCTTCCAGGTGGTGGCCGACCGGGGCTTCTACCACTGCTTCGGGTGCGGCAAGCACGGCGACGCCTTCACCTGGCTCATGGAGCGGGAGGGCCTGCCCTTCCCCGAGGCCATGGAGCAGCTCGCCCGGGCCGCGGGCATCGACATGCCCCGTCAGCGCGAACGCCCGGCCGCAGAACTGGACCTGGAGGCGCGGATCCGCCTGGCCCTGGACGCCGCCCAGGCCTTCTACGAGAAAAAGTACGCCGAGACCCCCAAGGCCATCAACTACCTTAAGGGCCGGGGCATGAGCCCCACCTTCATCCAGGAGGCGGGCCTGGGCTACGCCCCGGACGCCTGGGAGGCCCTGCTCAACCACCTCAAGGCCCAGGGCTTCTCCGGGGAGCTCATCGAGCAGGCGGGCCTCGTCTCCCGCAGCGAGCGGGGCGGCTACCTGGACTNNCCTGCGGGACCGCCTGGTGATTCCCATCCAGGACGCCCGGGGCCGGATCATCGCCTTCGGCGGCCGGGCCTTCGGTGACGCCAAGCCCAAGTATCTCAACACCCGGGAGACCTCCCTGTTCCAGAAGGGCTCCGTGCTCTTCGGGTTCCACCGCGCCAAGGGCCAGCTGCGGGACGGCGCCCTGGTGGTGGAGGGCTACTTCGACGTCCTCCAGCTCCACCAGGAGGGCATCCACCAGGCCGTGGCCCCCCTGGGCACCGCCCTCACCGAGTCCCACCTCCAGATGATGGGCCGGTTCACCAAGCGCCTCATCCTCTGCTTCGACGGGGACGCCGCGGGCCTGCGCGCCATGGAGAAGAGCCTGCGCCTGGCCCTGCCCATGGGCTTCGACGTGCGCCTCCTGCTCCTGCCCAACGGGGAGGACCCCGACACCTGGTGCATGACCCTGGGCGCCACCGCCTTCAAGGAACTCATCGCCAAGGCCCCGGACTGGACGAACTTCATCATCAACCGGGCCCTGGAGGGCAAGGACCTCCGGAGGACCGTGGACCGCATGGACGCCCTGCGCGACCTTGCCGGCTTCCTGGCCTACCTCCCCCCCACCCCCGAGCAGCGGGAGCTCTTCGCCAGCCTCGCCCACGAACTGCGCATCCCCCTGGAGGAGCTGGACAAGGCCATCAAGGCCCGCCTCCAGCCCCCGCCGGCCGAAACCCTGGCCCAGCCCGTGCAGGCCGTGGAGGTGGACGACCTGCTCCGGCCCCTCCTGCTCCTGGCCAAGGACCCCCAGGTCCTGGCGCGGGTGGCGGCGATGCCCCCGGCCTGGTGGGAGTCCCTGCTGGGGGCGCCCCTGCTCCAGTGCCTCCTGGACGCCGCCGGGGACGAGTCCCACATCCCCCCCGAGGCCCTGGCCCAGCTCCGGCACATCGAGGCCAAGTGGTCCGTGAAGGACGACGCCGAGCTGGTTCCGGACCAGGCCTTCCTGAAAGTCGAGCTGGCCTTCGTGGAGCGCGAACGGCAGGCCCTGGGCCGCCAGCTCCAGGATCCCGGCGTCATGGTCGACCCCGTTCTTTCGCAGCGTCTCCAGGTTTCCGTGGCAGAATTGCTTCAGCGGAGCTCGCGCCTCGGGAAAAACCTCAAGGACCTGAGAAGGAAATCCCTTTCCAGTTAAACGAATCGGCGCCCGCGCGCATCTAAACTTGTAATTTCCCCCTTGCCAGAGGGAAAGGGTTTCCTATACTGAGTAATTCTAGGTGCCTCGTCACGATGGGTGTACTGTGCCCTCGACTCGGCCCCAAGGCTCCAATACGCGACAGACACCTTGGATCAAGCGATCCCGTGGTTCTTTGAGGTATTAATGGTCCCAAATCCGGCCCGTGAAAGCTACTACCAGCTCACGAAAGCACTCATTTCCCTTGGTAGGAGCCGCGGCTACGTTCTGGTGGACGAACTCAACTCGTTCCTCCCGGGCTCCGCCTCCTCGCCCCAGGACCTCGAAAACCTCATGGGGATGTTCGCCAAGCTGGCCATCGGCGTAGGCGCCACCGAGGCGGAAGCCCTCATGGCCCGGGAGCAGTCGGAAGCGGAAGCGGTCTTTTCCGACGTCCCCACCAAGCTGGACAAGGACCTGGAAATCGACATCGACGGGCCCGATGGTGACAAGTTCAACGATCCCGTCCGCATGTATCTCAAGGAGATGGGCACCGTCCCCCTGCTCAAGCGCGAGGACGAGGTCGAGATCGCCAAGCGCATCGAAGTGGGCGTCCGCAGCGTCATGAGGGCCCTGTCCCGGTCCCGCCTGGCCTCGAGCCTGCTCATCGACATCGGCCGGATGCTCAAGGAGAACCCCGGAAAAATCCGCGAAGTGGTCGGCCTCTCCGACGAGGTGGACGAGGACGAGGATGCCGAGAACACCTCCGCCACCCAGCACGTGCACCACCAGTTCGAGAAGCTCCTGGTGTACGAGCAGGCCCTCCAGGAGCTCCTGGAGCTCAAGGCCAGCGGCAAGCCCGTCCCCAAGAAGCGCCACCTGGACCGCGAGATCCTCATGGCCCGCGGCCGCGTGAGCCGCCAGATCCGGCGCCTGGGCCTCAACAGCCTGGCCGTGACCCGGCTCATCGACAAGATCACCCACCACCACGTGCAGGTCATGAACGGCGAACGCAAGCTGCGCGAGCTCCGCGACCGCCTGAAGAACCCCGCCTTCGCCAAGATGAAGGACCGCTACACGGGCGACATCTCCCACATCGAGGCCGAACTGGCCCGGTTCTTCGCCAAGTACGAGACCGAGAGCGACCAGTTCCACATCGACTACAACACCCTCAAGCAGGCCGAAAGCATCAGCCGCGCCGCCAAGGCCGAGCTCATCGAGGCCAACCTCCGCCTGGTGGTGTCCATCGCCAAGCGCTACACGAACCGCGGGCTGCAGTTCCTGGACCTCATCCAGGAGGGCAACATCGGCCTCATGAAGGCCGTGGACAAGTTCGAGTACAGCCGCGGGTTCAAGTTCTCCACCTACGCCACCTGGTGGATCCGGCAGGCCATCACCCGCGCCATCGCTGACCAGGCCCGCACCATCCGCATCCCCGTGCACATGATCGAGACCATCAACAAGCTCATCCGCACCCAGCGCGAGCTGGTGCAGAAGCTGGGCCGGGAGCCCTCCAGCGAGGAGATCGCCCACGCCATGGACATGCCGGTGGGCAAGGTCCGCAAGGTGATGAAGATCGCCCAGGAGCCCATCAGCCTCGAAACCCCCATCGGCGAGGAGGAGGATTCCCACCTCGGCGACTTCATCGAGGACAAGGGCGTCGTGTCCCCGGTGGAGCAGGTTGTCAGCCAGCGTCTCAAGGAGACCGTCAACCAGGTGCTCCAGACCCTCACCGAGCGGGAGGAGAAGGTCCTCCGCATGCGCTTCGGCGTGGGCGACGAAGCCTCCGAGCACACGCTGGAGGAGGTGGGCAGCGAGTTCGCCGTCACCCGCGAGCGCATCCGGCAGATCGAATCCAAGGCCCTGCGGAAGATCCGTCACCCCCGATACTCCAAGACCCTCAAGGCCTTCCTGGGCTAGACGGGATATCAGAATCGACGGGAACTTCGTGTCCACCACGAAGTTCCCGTTTCCGCGTCCGGAGGACTGAAATGCCTCCCTTTCCGCCTTGGGCGCCCCACGCGATCAAGAGGGCTGTTGACTTCCCGGGCGCTCCAAGTGACGCTCATGGAGAGGCTCACTGTGCTGTCCAAAGATCAGATGCTGGGGAAATACCAGATTCTCGACCGCCTGGGCGCAGGCGGGTTCGGAACTGTTTACCTTGCTCAGGATAAGCTCCTGAATCGCAAGGTGGCCCTGAAGATACCCCATCACCAGACCGACGAAGGGGACATGCTGCGGGAGCCCCAGATCATGGTGCACCTCAAGCATCCCAACATCGTCGATCTCATCACCGCGGAGAAGAAGGACGGAATCTTCTTCATGGTCATGGAATATGTGGACGGGGAGAGCCTGGACCGCATGATCCGCCGGGAACGCGCCCTGGCGCCGGCCCGGGCCCTGGAGATCGCCACGGATGTTTGCTCGGCCATCGGCTTCGCCCATTCCCACCAGGTGATCCACCGGGACCTCCGGCCCGCCAACATCCTCATCACCCGGGACGGGGTGGCCAAGGTCACGGACTTCGGCACCAGCCGCATCCTTGAGCTCCAGAAGGAGGACTTCGCCCGCACCCGCATCGGTTCGCCCCCCTACATGGCGCCGGAGCACTTCAAGGGCCGCACCGTCTTCCAGAGCGACCTCTGGTCCCTGGGCATCACCATCTACGAAATGCTCACGGGCACGGTCCCCTTCTACGACGCCGACCCCGTCAAGATCGCCCAGGCCTTCCAGAGCACCCCCATCGTGCCCCCCCATCTGCGCAACGCCGCGGTGCCCAAGGCCCTCAGCGAGGCCGTCATGAAGGCCCTGGCCATCAACCTGGGCGATCGCTACCTGTCGGCCCAGGAGTTCCTCAAGGTCCTCCGGCCGCTGCGCGAGGGGATGGCCCGGGAAACCCGGCCGGTGGGCACGGCCGTCCTGCCCAGCCACCTGAGCACGCCCGGCCATGCCCAGCGCCCCACCGTGGTGACCCACCCGCGGCTGTGCAGGTTCTGCTATCGTCCCCTATCGAGGACCGCGGTCACCTGCCCTGCCTGCGGCGAGAAAAATTGAACACGGAAGCCACCCAACCATCCTTTGCCAAGCGGGCCTGGTCCCGGCGCTGGGTGCGCCGGCTGACCTATGTCCTGGCCACGGGTGGCGTCATCACGGCCCTGGGCGCCTGGGCTCTGAGCCTGCCCTACGTGGACCGCCTCATCGTCGCCAGGCTGGACGAAGTGATCCGCAAGGAGACCGGGCTCGCCTTCAAGGCCGACAGCCTCGAGGTTCATCCCTGGCAGGGACGCCTGGTCCTGCACCGCCCCATGCTGGGCGAGGACCTCTTCCAGGCGCAGTACTTGGAAGTGGAGCTGGACTTCCTTTCGCTCCTGCAGACCCCCCATTTCCGGCGGATCCACCTGGAGAGCCCCCGGATCAACCTGGACGCGGGCCGCCTCGCCGCGATCCACCTGAGGGAGCACCCCCCCGCCAAGGAACCTGCGCGGTTCCGCATCGACCGGGTGGAGGTGGTGGACGGCCAGGTCTTCGTGAACGAGCCGGCCTGGGGCATCAACCGCGGCACCTTCGACTTCAAGGTGGACGGCCGCGGACGCCTGGTGAACCAGGTGTGGCTGGACGTGCGGGTGCCCCGCATGGCCATGGGCGAAGGCCCCGACCGCACCCGCGGGGACATGTCCCTGAAGTTCCGCTACACGGACAAGGGCATCGACACCGCCAACGTCCAGGTCCACCTCGGCGACAACGCGCTGGCCGTTCTGGGCTCCTACGAATTCGCCACCCATGTCATCAAGGCCGACGTCTCGGGCGGCTTGGACCTGGCCGAGGCCCTGCGCCTCGTTCCCCGGGCGCCGGGGACGCCCCGCCCCGCCGCGACGCCCGTCTCGGGCTTCCTGGACTTCAAGGGCAAGGTCCAGGGGCCGCCCTCCAACGCGGTGTGGAACGTCGCCATGGACGGCCGGCAGATCCAGGCCAAAGGCACCCCCCTCCACGCGGGGACCTTCCATGCCAGCGCCGCCGGCAGCCCCAGCCACATCAACCTGGAACGTATCGCCTGGGATTCCGCCGACGGGCGCGTCACGGCCCAGGGCTCCTGGTCCCACGGGGGCGGCACGGCCCTCGAACTGAACGCCGAAGGCGTCTCCCTCGCCCCGGCGGTGAGCCTCGTCCACATGGAGATGCTCCGGGGCCTCACCGCCCACTTCCATGGCACCGCCTCCTTCCCCACCCCGCCCTGGGCGGTTCCCGACCTGGAGAAGGTGAAGGTGGCCGGCCAGGGGCAGTTCCTCAAGGAAGGCCAGAAGGTGGGGACCGTCGAATTCTCCGTGGCCGACAAACGCCTGCGGGCGGATGCCCTGGACCTCCAGCTTCCCGAGGCAGGCTTCCACGGCACCGCCTCGGCCCTGCTGAACCGGCGGGGCATCGCCTCCGTGGAGGCCGAGGGAGACGTGCGCACGGACGCCCACGATGTGGCCGGGGCCCTTCGCGCCTGGAAGATCACCGACCTGGACATGTCCGGCCCCACCACGGCCCATGCGGCCTTCCAGTGGGACCCCCAGGGCGGCATCCAGGTGGACGGACAGGTGAAGGTGGACGGCCCCCGGTGGCACGGAGCCCATGCCGACAGCATCACCGCCGGCGTGAGCCTGCGCAGGGACGTCATCCGGGTCACGGACATCGAGCTGGTCAAGGGCGAAGGTCACGGCTCGGGCGAGATCTGGATCACTTGGGCCCCGGACACGCGGGACCAGGAAGGCATCGACATGTGCTTCCGGGCCTTCCGGCTTCCCGTGAACGAGGGCCTGCGGGCCGCGGACAAGGGGGACCTGGAGATCAACGGCACCGGCAGCGGCTGGGCCCGGCTCCACGGGCCCCTGCGTTCCATCGTCATGGAAGGGCAGGCCGTGGCCGAGAACGGCGTGGTCTACGGGCTCACGATCCCCGCCGTCTCCGGCTCGTTCTTCATGGACATCAACAGCCTGCGCCTCCAGGCCACGGATATCCGGGTCGCCGACTCCCTGGACCACCTGGAGGGCAAGCCCGGCCCCTTGAACCTGCATGGTTCCATGGACATGGACGCCAAGGCGGAGCGCTGGACCACCCGGGTCGAAGGGGACGTGGACACCAGCTTCCTGGGCATCAAGGGCCCCCTGCTGCGCGGTAGGCTTGAAGGCCGCCTGGATGGGCCCATCACGGCGCCCCTGGGCCCCTCCCAGGCGCCCGAGGGCCGTTTCACCCTCACCGGCGGATTCCTCTCCATGTCGGGCCGAAGCCTCGAGGGCCTCGAGGCCGCCCTGACCTTCAAGGACGGGCACCTCGACGCCCGGGCCGGCCTCGCCGGCCGGGAGGCGCCGGTCGTGACCTTCCAGGCCGTGCAGGTGGGGAAGACCCGCCTTTCGGGGGACCTGCAGGTGCACATCGCCCCGGATTCCGCCGAAACCGCCGCCCTCTCCTCGAAGCTCACCCAGGGCTTCCTGAAGGACCTCGGCCTGGACTACCGCGGCCGGGGCGACTGGACCCCCTCGGGCCTCACCTGGAAGGGCCAGATGGACCGCCTCGTGGGCACCTTCGAGGGCTTCGAGCTGGCGCAGACCCGGCCCAGCACCTTCACCGGCGACCTGAAAGGCATGGCCCTGGCCATGGAGGTGGAAGGCCGCACCCTCACGCCCAACGGCGTGCCCTCCCCCAACGCCACGCGCATGGGCCTCTCGGGGAACCTTCCCTTCGCCCTCCAGGGTGACTTGGACCTGCGCCTGGAAGGCGCCTCCGAACTGGCCAACCTCAAGGCCATCCTGGACCACCTGGTCGATCCGGGGCAGTACAGCCTCATGGCCGACATGAGGCCCGCCGGCACCGCCTCCTTCGACCTGCACCTGGGCGGCAAGCCCGCGGAGCCCGCCCTGGACGGCACCCTCAGGCTCTCCGGCGGGCGCCTCTCCGAGCGCACCTACCCCCAGAGCATCGAGAACGTGGACTTCGTCGCCAACTTCCACGGCCGGGACGTGACCATCCCCCAGGACGCGCCCCTGCGCGGCATCCTGGCCCAGGGCGCGCTCACCGCCTGGGGCCGCATCACCTGGGGCTTCAAGGGCCTCACCGACTACGACCTCAGCGCGACCCTGGAGGACTTCCAGTTCCGGGACCTCCCCGAGGGCTTCGAGATCCAGGGCGGCTTCAGCGGCTCCCTGAGGGGCAACGACCGGGACGGCGGCCTGCTCAAGGGCACCATCCGCGCCAAGAACATGCTCTACCAGACCGACATCAACCTCACGGACATCATCCTGGCCGGCGCCCTGGGCGGGGCCGGAGGCGCCCTGACCTCCATGGATCCCTCGGACCCCTTGGCCCGCATCGAGCTGGACCTGGACCTGCAGCTGGCCCGGCCCTGGGAATTCGACACCAACCTCCTCAAGCTCCAGGGCCGGCCCACCGGCGCCTTCCGCATCAAGGGCAGCCTGGCCCACCCCGGCCTCAAGGGCCGCATGGACCTGCTTCCCGGCGGCCGCCTCACCAACCTCGTCCCCGCCGGGGACGTCGTCCTGGAGCGCGGCTCGGTGGAATTCACCGACCCCGCCGTGTTCAACCCCATCGTGGACCTCCACGGGCGCATCGACGTGGACCCCTACCTCGTGACCCTGGACATCAACGGCACCCTGGACGCCATCAACGCCCACCCCACCTCGACCCCTGCCCTGCGCGCGGACGAGATCTTCGCGATCCTCGTGGATCCCTCGGCCGTGAACAAGGTGGGCGGCTCCCAGGGGGCTCCGGCCCAGAACACCGTGAGCACGGGCGTCTTCAACCAGGGGGCGGGCCTGCTCTCCTCCCTCTTCCTGGCCAACGGCCTGGAACGCCTGCGCAAGACCCTCACCCTCGACCGGGTGAACTTCGCCATCCTGGGCGGCCCCAACCTCAGCCTGACCCTGGAGAAGAGCTTCGACATCCTGGGCCACCGCACGCCCCTCATCTACAACTACAAGCAGGAAGGCACCCAGACCACCATCAGCGGCAACGTGGAATGGCGCTTCGGGAACCTCGTCCTGCAGCTGGGCGCGCGCCAGGTCACCGGCACCTCCCAGACCCCCGGCGACACCACCGTCCAGGGCGTCCAGCCCTCGGGCGAAATCCGCTACACCTGGACTCCGAAATGATTCACGTAAGGGCCTTCGCACGCTACCGGGAACGCCTCGGGTTCGAGCACCTGGACCGCCC
>DBME01000189.1 GCA_002298155.1 Holophagaceae bacterium UBA706
GAGCCGGGCCGCGATGCGGTCCAGCCAGGCGGGGCCATAGGGACGCAGGTTGGGGCCGAAGCCGCTGCGGTTCGGCAGGTCCTTCCTGAGGTTTTCCAGGACCTTGGCCTGGAGGGCATCGGCCTCGGCGCCCCGCGTGGCGACGGGAAAGGCCGGGTCCCAGGGCTCCAGGAAGCGCCGGCGGAATTCCGCGGCCCGGTCCCGCTGGAAGGCCGCGCTGAAGAGACGCTCCTCCCCCGCGCCCTCCAGCCAAGGGGCGTCCAGCCCCTGGTAGAGCTCCGTGGGAAACAGGCGGTTGCGCTCAGTTCCCTGGGCGCCGGCATGGGTCACGGACAGGAGCGCCGCCAGCAGGACGCACAGCGGACGGAAGCGTGGCGGGACCTTCACCTGGATCTCCCCGCCTGGCGGTGCGTTGCTGGAATGTTCAAGGAAACGGCTCCAAGGGGCGGGAAGCCCTATTGCTAATTTATTAATTCCCGGAACCTCGGCAAGGGCACCAGCCCGCCGGACCCCCTAAACGTCTGGTACCATGGGAGAAAGCCTTCGTAGCCGCGCCTATCCTGGAGCATCCATGACCATCCGCACCGCCACCGCCCAGGACGCCCGGGCCATCGCCGATCTGGCCATCGCCTTCCGGAACCACCTGCAACGCGCGGTGCCCACCCAGGCCCAGTTCGAGGCGAGCGTCGCCACCCTCCTCGCATCGCCGGACGCCCGGTTCTTCCTGGCGGAACGGGATGGGCGCCCCGTGGGCTACGTGCTTCAGCGGTACCGCTACTCCATGTGGGCCTCGGGCATGGAGGCGACCATCGAGGACCTCTACGTGGACCCCGCCGCACGCCAGGGCGGCCTCGGCCGGGCCCTCATCGAATGCGCCGTGGCCGCGGCGGAGGCCCTCCCCTGCACCACCGTCTGCCTGGACACCAACGAGTTCAACGCCTCGTCCACGGCCATCTACCGGCGGCTGGGCTTCGACGCCTTCTCCAAGCGCTGGAACGGCAGGCAGCTGTTCTACCGCCTGGCCCTTCCGCGGAATCCGGAGGCCCCATGACGCGGCGCACCGCGCTTGAAGGGCTCCTGCAGGCCATGGAGCCGGTGCTCCAGGACGGCATCTGGGTGTTCGCCGTGCTTCCCCACGGCACCGATCCCGCGGCCCTGGCGCCCGTCGCCACCATGCGGGAGGAGGAGGGAATCACCGTCGTGATCGAGGAGGCGCGGGCCCTGGAGCATGGGCTGCAGGTGCTTTTCAGGGCGGCGTGGATCACCTTGCGCGTCCATTCCGAGCTCACCGCGGTGGGGCTGACGGCGGCCTTCGCCGGGGAGTTGGCGCGGGCGGGCATCGGCTGCAACGTCGTGGCCGGCGCCTTCCATGACCACATCTTCGTGCCCGTGGCCCAGGCGCAGGCGGCCTTGGCCGCCTTGCGGAGCCTGCAGCGCCGTGCCCAGGAATCCGGCGCGAAGGAGTAGGATTCATCATGGTTCCGGTTCTGATGCTCTTCCTGCTGCCCGTCGGAGGCGGAATTCCCGCGGGGGTTCTCCTGGCCCGCGCCCACGGCCTGGGCTGGCCGGTGACGGCCCTCCTGTATTTCGTCTCGGACGTGATCCTGGCCATCGTCTTCGAGCCCATCCTCCGGCTCCTGGTGGCGCTGGCGACGCGGGTGGCCTCGCTGCGGCGTTTCGGCGCCGCCATGAAGATGGCCATGGACCAGAGCATCGCCCTCTACGGGGGCGCAGGGGCCGGGCCCTTCGCCCTGGTGCTCATCGCCTTCGGCGTGGACCCCATGACCGGGCGCGCCTCGGCCATGGCGGCGGGCCACGGGTTCGTGGCGGGCTGGGCCTTCGCCATCGCCGGCGACATGCTCTACTACGCCGTCATCGCCGTCATCACCCTGCGCCTGAACACCTACATCCACAGCCCTCAGACCACGGTTTTCATCATGCTGGCCGCCATGGTCCTGGTGCCCATCCTGGTGCGCCGGTTGAGGAACCGCTGGGAGGCCCGGACCTAGTATGGCCATCCTCCCTTACGCCCTCGCAGCGATCCTCTGCCTCCCGTCCCCGGGTGCGGAAGCCTCCCTGGCAGGCCTGCCCCTGGCCCGGGAACGCCTGCGGCAGGCGGCTCTGGCGGCCCAGGTTCCCTTCCCCCTTGCCAGCCCGGAACTGCGCGTCCAGAAGCGCGCCCACCGCATGGAACTCTGGTCCGGCGGGCGCCGGGTCAAGGTCTATGCTGCGGGCCTGAGCGTCAACGGCCTGGCCGACAAGGTGCGCTCCGGCGACCACCTCACGCCGGAGGGGCGGTTCCACATCTGCACCCGCAGCTCCCAGAGCGCCTACCACCTGTTCCTGGGCATCAGCTACCCCAATCGGGCCGCGGCGGAACGGGGTCTGCGCTCCAAGCTCATCGGCCGGCGGGAGTACGAATCGATCATCCGGGCGGACCAGCGCAACGGCTGCCCACCCTGGGATACCGGCCTGGGAGGCACCGTGGGGATCCACGGCCACGGCGCGTCCGCGGACTGGACCTGGGGCTGCGTGGCGCTGGAGGACGCCGATGTGGACGAGATCTGGGTGGCCTGCCCTCTGGGCACGCCGATCCTGATCGAGCCGTGAGCCACGAAACGGGGGGACCCGCGCGTGTTTGAGACCGCCGCGAATCTTGCCGCCATCTGCCTGGCCCTCGCCCCAAGGCTCGTGGGCCTGCTGCGAGGCTGCCTGTGAACCGCCACAACCGTGGGATGATTACGAAACCAACCCATGAGGTCCCATGGCGGAAAACGATGGTTTTCTCTATGAGCTGATCCACGATCATGGCCGGAGCCTGCTCGTCGCGGGGCTCGCCCTGGCCCTGGGCCTCTATGGCCTCAGCGTGTGGCTGCGCCCGGTCCAGCTCCAGGAGCTGCCCCTCAAGGACGCCTCCGGAGGTACCGTCAGCCTCGCCGACCTCCACCAGGGGAGGCCCCGGCTGGTGCTGGTCTTCCTGGTGCCGGGAGACCCGGTGACAACCTTCGCCCTGGACAAGCTCAGGCCCCTGGCCGCTGGCGACATGGCCGTGGCGGGCCTCGTCATGGGCACCCAGACCGAGGCCCAGGCCTTCCGGCAGCAGGCGGATCTGCCCTTCCCCGTCCACGGGCTGAAGGACGTGGCGGATCCTTTCGCGGTGCAGGATTTCATCAAGAAGATCGGCTTCTCGACCATCGCCTATGCCGGCGTCTACAGCGGCACCGTGGTCGTCCTGGACAACCGCAACCGCATCCTCCTCAAACTGGAGAAGGAGGAGATCCGGGAACTGGATCGACGACTCGCGAAGCTGCGTTGACCGTTCCGGGAAAGCCGGCGCTGCCTGCACGACGACATCGCGGGGACCTGGGTGGTGCGCGCCTGATCAGGGCGTGACGGGCGCCGGATGGCGGGGGCAGGGCTCCACGGGCTGGGTCCCCTCCACGTAGTTCTCCTCGCGCTTGACGGGGCACGCCTCGGTGGCCAGCATCCCGGTGGCCGGATCGATGGTGACGGTCACGACGCCCTCGGGCCGCGCGAATTCCACCTCGGGCCGTGAGGCCAGGGCGCGGGTCATGAAGCGTTCCCAGATGGGCGCGGCCACGGCGCCCCCCGTGAAGCCGCGGCCGCCGGGGCGTGGGCGGTCGGCGCCCACCCACAGGCCGGTGATGAGGCCGGGGGTGTAGCCCACGAACCACGCGTCCTGGCCGTCGTCGGTGGTGCCGGTCTTGCCGGCGGCGGCGTGGGCCTTGCCGAAGGGCGCCAGGGCATGGGCGGTGCCGTAGGCCAGGACGTCCTGGAGCATGGAGGTGGTCACGAAGGCCACGGCCGGCGAGACCACCGGGGTCAGGACCGGCGGGATCTCCGTGACGGCGCCGGTGCGGCGGTCGCGGATGCGCAGGATGGTGCGGGCCTCGGCCCGGGTTCCGCCGGCGGCGAAGGACGTGTAGGTCTGCACCAGGTCCTTCAGGGTGACCTCGTCGGCCCCCAGGGCCAGGGAGAGGCCGCTCTTCGCCTTCAGCGTGAGGCCCATGCGGCCCGCGAAGTCCACGAAGTACGGCACGCCGACGCTCTCCAGCACCTTCACGGCGATGATGTTGTCCGAGTGGGCCAGGGCTTCGCGCAGGGAGATCTCCCCGAACTGCTCGCCGCCGTAGTTGAGGGGCTTCCAGACGTTGCCGCCGCCCCAGTCGTAGGCGACGGGCTCGTCGGACCAGATGCTGCCGGCGGTGACGCCCTTCTCCAGCGCCGCCGCGAAGAGCACCGGCTTGATGGCGGAGCCCGGCTGGCGCAGGGAGTTGAAGGCGCGGTTGACCCCGTCGGCGTTCCCTTCCAGCCCTCCCACCGCGGCCAGCACGTCGCCGGTGGCGGGATCCATGCACACCAGGGCTCCCTGCAGGTCCTTGGCCACGCGGCGGACGCCGTCCCGGAGGATCTGCTCGGCCTGGCGCTGCAGGTCCAGGTCCACGGCCGCGGTGATCTCCAGCCCGCCCCATTCCAGGATGTCGGGGCCGAAGCGCTCCAGGAGCTGGGCCCGGATGCGGGCCAGGTAGTGGGGGGCCTGGCCCGGCGGCAGGGCGACGGCGGGATGCGCCATGAGGGCCTGGCGCTGGCCGCCCGTGATCAGGTCGAGCTCCTCCATGCGCTTGAGCACCACGTCGCGGCGCCCGGCGGTGTCCTCGGGGCGGCCCAGGGGGTTGTAGCGGCCGGGGTTCTTGGGGACGCCGGCCAGGGCCAGGCACTCGGCCTCGGAGAGTTCCTCGGGGGCTTTGTTGAAATAGAGGCGGCTGGCCTGGGCGATGCCCCAGGCGCCGTTGCCGAAATAGATCTCGTTGAAGTACATCTCCAGGATCTGGGCCTTGGTGTGGGTCTTCTCGAACTCCACGGCCATGCGGGCCTCCTGAACCTTGCGGTCCAGGGACTTCTCGCCGGTGAGGTACTTGTTCTTCATGAGCTGCTGGGTGATGGTGGAGCCGCCTTCCGCCGCCCTGCCCTTCACCACGTTGTGCATGAAGGCCCGCGCGATGCCGCGGATGTCCAGGGCGCCGTGCTCGTAGAACCGCGGGTCCTCCACGGCCAGCAGCGCCCGCTGCAGAAAGGCGGGAACGCGGTCCAGGGTCACCGCGTACCGCTTCTGAGGCATGAGGCGGCCGACAAAGCGGCCCTTGGCGTCCAGGACGGTGATGGGCGTGGCGCCGCGGGGCAGCGGCGGATAGGTCGTGTCCTGGGCCCGGCCGGTCACTCCCAGCATCAGGACGGCCAGCAGGAGGACGCGGCGGACCGGCGAAGGAAGGGATATGCGGCTGGGAAGGACCATCCAAGAAGATTAACCGATCAATCCAGCCAGTCCACGCCCCGCCTCGGCCGGTGGGGGAGGCTCGCCAGCGCCGCCCGGTCGCCAGGATCGATGTCCCGGCGGGCCTTGAAGGCCAGGAGCCGGCCCCCGTTGTTGATGAGATACAGATGGCGGTAGGTGCCATCGGCGTTCTTGAAGCGGGAGGCGGTGGCCACGTCGACCCGCGAGGGCCCCGCCCCCTCCGGGGAGCGGGTGGGATGACTGTGCATGAGCGTGTAGATGCGGATCCGCTCCGTCTCCGCGACGGGGCACCGGGCCTGGTGGCGGTGGCAGCCGTCCGCGGTGGCCAGGAACGTGGCCTTGAGCCAGGGCGTGTGGAAGAAGATCGTCCGGCCGCTGCCGGGGTCCTCAAAGGTGCAGAGGTAGGTGAAGTATTCGTCCACGGACGGATCGATGCGCCCGGCCGCCACCTCCCGGCGGAACTCCCGGTAGGCGTGGTCGCGGGCCTGCAGCACGCCCGCGAACCCGCGCTTGGCGTGGTAGTAGGGATCCTGCCCGCAGGCCTCCCACAGGGAGCCCCCCGGGGCGGGCGCGGTGAGGGGAGGCGGCGGCGGATGGCTCGGGGGCACGGGATTCCTGGGGCACGGCCGGGCGCCATGCTCCAGGAATAATTAGCTATTAATACGCTCCGTCAAGGGCCCGTTCCGCCAGCCGCCCCAGGTCGGTGCTCCCTTGGCTGTTCGCCAAGGACTTCGCCAGGGCGGTGAGCAGATCCGCCCGCACCGTCCCAGGCAGGTGGGGCGCCAGGTCCGCCGCCGCGGCCACCGCCAGGATCTGGTGGCTATGGTTGAAGGCCGGATCGTTGGAGGCGGCGGCATCGGCCAGCACGCGCAGGAGGGCGTCCTCCCCGTCCCCGGCCAGCAGGGCCCGGGCATGGAACATGGCGTGGAGCGGTTCGGCGTCCAGGATGGCGTCCAGGAGCCCCTGGCGGGGGTCCGGCACCGGCACCCGGGGAGCCACCGGACGGGGGCGGTCCTCCTCCTCGTCCGTGGGGAAGAGGTTCACCAGGGCGGCGCCCTGCACCCAGGTGGCCGGCGCCAGGGAACCGGCCTCGGCGCTGCGCTTGGCCAAGTGGGCCAGGTAGACGAAGTTCCAGGCCGTCTTGCCCTCCAGGTCCCGCCGGGCGTCCAGCTGCTTTTCCGTGGCGGCCATGACCAGCTGCGCCAGAAGGTCGCCGCTGGGCGCGCCGGATTTCACCCGCAGGGAGAACGTGTCCAGCAGGTCCACCAGACCGGAGTCGCAGACCTCCCGGGCTCCGGCCGTCAGCACGTCCAGTCCTGCGGCCACCGGGCCATGGATCACGGGCGCCGCACCCTCAAGCCGGCGAGCGGCACGCTGGTGCCAGAAGGTGTCCGAGGGCTCCGAGGCGCACAGGTAGGCGGCCACCCCCAGGAGGATGCGGCCGGTGGCCTTGGGCCTCTCCAGGTCCTCCCACAGTTCCGCCAGGTTGCGGGCCAGGACGCCCTTGTGGCCCACGTTGGCCATGTCCCGCTCCACCCGGTCCTCCAGGCGCAGGAAATCGGCCCGCTGGACCTCCTCCACGCCCAGGGCCTCGCCCCAGGCGATGGCCGGCCGGTGGGTGTCCAGGGCCATGGCGAGGTTATCCCAGGAGCCGGAGCCCGTGCCCACGGACGAAAGCCCCTTGCCGGGCCGGGAGCGGCCCTCGTGGGCCAGGTTGTGGATCTGGGTGGCCAGGAGGCGCAGGAAGGCCGCGGGGGACAGGAGGGGCCGCAGACGGAAGGCGGCGCCCAGGCCCAGCAGCCCATGGGGGATGTGGGGCAGGTAGGCGGCCCAGTCCACTTCCGGCGTGAGGTTCAGCACGGCGTCCCGGGCCGCGTCGCGGGGCCCCGAGGGGCCCGCGGCCCGCGCCGCGAAGGCCTCGAAGAAGGCCGGTGTGGGCGCTTCCAGTTCCCGCAGCCAGTCGGTGCTCAAGCGATCCCCCACGCGTCGCACACGGTGCGGCTCCAATGATGGTCCCAGGCGCGCTTCCACACCAGGGTCCCCTCCTGCAGTTTCGCTTCGGCCAGCCTCGCCGTGAGTTCCTCGCGCAGGGCCTCGGCGCGGGGCCCCAGGGCCCCTTCGGCCAGGGCCAGCAGCTCCCGCTGCAGCTTGCGTTCCTGGTCGAAATGGTCGAGGAAGCCCGGGGAATCCGGGGCGGGGGCGGCGGCCTGGGCCCGTTTCCAGGCCTCGAAGGCGGACCGGGCCCGGGGATCGGAGCACAGGGGCTCCTTGACCGCATCCCAGCCCGACAGGTCGCCCGATGGCCCCTCAGCCCGGCCCAGCGCGGCCCGGAGCTTGGCGGCTTTGGCCACGTCGCGGGCGATGTGCGCCAGCGCCACCCAGGTGCGCGGCTTCTCCCGCTTGGCCCGGCGTTCGAAATAGGCCTCCATGGCCCCCACCACGGCGTCGGCGGGGATGCCCTCGCCATCCCAGACCTGGAGCTGGAGGAAATCCTCCCGGCTCATGAATGCTTGGCGTCCGTGGAGGTGGAAGGCCCACTCGGCCTCCATCCAGTCCAGTTCCTCGCGGGAGTAGGGCATCAGGGCTTCTTGGGGACCAGGACGCCGCCATCGGTGAGGTGCACGGCCGTGCCGTCCCAGCCGGCGAAATCCTCCTGCACGAAGGAAGGCCGGGCCGCGCCGTGGTGGATGACGTAGAGGCCCTGCGCCAGAAGCTGGCCGCTCCGGTCGTCGTAGATCTTCACCTGCCAGCCCTCGTGGTCGGGCACGCCGATGGCCACGAAGGCGCCGCCCTTGGCGTCCCCGGCCCAGAAGGCCTGGGCGGGAACTCCGGCGGGCTTCTTGGGAATGTGGGGGCCGCAGGCGGTGAGTCCGAGGGCCAGGGCCATAGTAATCATTCGTAATCTCATGGGTCAGCTCCCTGTTCCATGGATTCTAGCGCCTTCGGCTAGACTGTGGATGGGAGGCGAAGGTGCCCATCCGTGAACAGATCCGATATAAGAGCCGCAAGGAGATGGATAAGCTCCGCGAAGCCGGGCGCCTGGCGGCCAACGCCCTGCGTGTGGCGGCCCGTGCCGCCAAGCCCGGCGTCTCCCTGCTTGAGCTGGACAAGCTGGCCGAGACCTACATCCGCAAGAACGGCGGCGTGCCCAATTTCAAGGGCTACCATGGCTTCCCCGCCACCCTGTGCACCTCGGTGAACGACCGGGTGGTCCACGGGATCCCCACCTCGTACGTCCTCAAGGACGGGGACATCATCGCCATCGATTGCGGCGCCAAGCTGGACGGCTTCCACGGCGACACCTGCCTGTCGGTGGGCGTGGGCACCATCAGCGAGGAGGCCCGGCTCCTGCTCCAGGCCACGCAGCTGGCCATGTTCAAGGGGATCGAATACTGCCGGGCCGGGTTCCGCCTGGGCGACATGGCCACCGCCGTGCAGACCTTCGGCGAGGAGCGGGGCTACAGCATCGTGCGCGAGTACATCGGCCACGGCATCGGCCGCGAGCTCCACGAGGACCCCCAGGTGGTCTACGCCGACGTGCGCCCCGGAACGGGTTTCCGCATGGAGCCGGGCATGACCATCACCATCGAGCCCATCTTCAACACCGGGAGCCACCGCTGCCTGGTGGAACCCGACGGCTGGACGGTGCGCACCGCGGACGGGAGCCTCTCGGCCCAGTTCGAGCACGCCGTGGCCATCACCAAGGACGGGCCCTGGATCCTCAGCATGCCCGACCCCGAATTCGAACTCGAGGATGGCCTCTAGGATGCTGCTCCAGGCCCCCGCAAAACTGAACCGCTTCCTGGCCGTACTGGGACGGTTCCCGGACGGCTTCCACGAGCTGGAGCTGGTGACGACGGTCCTGGACGGGATCCCGGACCTCACCGACACGCTGGAGGGCGAACCCGCCGAAGCGTTCTCGCTGGAACTCGAAGGGCCCACCGCCGGAGGGCTGCGGGCCGACGAAGGCAACCTGGTGGTCCGAGCCTGGCGCCTCCTGGAGCGCGAGGCGGGCCGCGAGCTTCCCGCGCGGCTCCGCCTGCACAAGCGCATCCCCCACGGCGCGGGCCTGGGCGGCGGCTCG
>DBME01000137.1 GCA_002298155.1 Holophagaceae bacterium UBA706
TGAGGCCCCGGAGGTGGGCGGGCACTGGGCTGGAGGCCTGGGCGGACAGGGCGCCCGACGCGGCCTGGTTGGCCAGGGCGGCGCTGGAGGGCCGGGCCGGGGGCGCCGGGTTCGCGGCGGGGTTGGCGCCCTTGATCATGGCGGCCATCTGCTCGCTGGTGGCGAAGCACTCAAGGCGCTCCAGCTGCTTCTCGGTGGGGAAGTGGTCGTAGCGGATGCGCCGGGGGCCCCAGATGTCCACCGCGGTCCCGTGCACTTCGGAGATGCGGGGGAGGGTCTGGCGGAAGTAGATGCCCAGCGGCTTGCCGTTGGCGGCGATGAAGGCGATGAGGTCGGTTTCCGGCAGCAGCGCGGGGGCGCCTTCCTGCCAGGTCGCCAGGCTCACGGAGCGGCCCTGCTGGGTGCGCAGGAGACCGATGGCGGCGGGGACCCCCAGCTCGGCGGGCAGGTGCTCCTCCTGGGCCCGGTAGGCCTCCATGAGGTCAAGCTGGCGCAGTTCGCGCTGGGGCTGGGCGATGGGGTGGGGATCCTGGAGGTTGGCCGGCAGCATGTGGTCGGCCACCTGCTGATAGATGGTGGTCATGATGCGGCGCCCGGGCTGCTGCAGGCCGGCCATGATGGCTTCCACCAGCTTGGGCAGGAGCACCTGGGGGGACAGGAGCAGGCAGTCCTCGGAGGGAACCGCCACGAAGGTGTTCTGGCCCGCGAAGAGTCCGTTCCACAGCTCCGGCAAGAGGATCCGGGCCGCGGCGCGGCCGTCTCCGAAATCAGCCTGATAGATGCCGGAAGGCATGCGCTTGAAAGGCTTGTCCTTGGACTTCTCGCGCAGGTGGTCCATCGCCCGTCCGATGACGTCGTCGGCGCTCATGCCCCACAGGGTGAGCCAGGGCGCGGGCATCACCTGACCGCAAGCGACCACCCGAATGGCCAGGCCATCGATGTGGGGCCGGTAGTAGAACCCATCCCGTTCGGCAGCCCAGAGGGGCACCACTTCGGGCATGAGGTCGAACTGGGCGTCGATCCAATCCGGGGGAAGGGGCCAGCCGCCGGCAACGTTCTCCGCCAGGGCGTCCGCCCAGTGGTTCCGCTCCTCGCCTTTCAGGTGCTTGAATTCCGCCTCAAGAAGGTCCATGCCCGGGAGATCCAGGGGGATACCACGTGCCTGGAGCACTTCCTCCAAGGTCGGGAGGGGGGCGCGATCGGGAGAGGAGAAGAATCGAGAGAAAAAGGCCATGTGCTTCCCAGTGCTAAGTTTTCATTTTGACCCAGTTGGCATGCTAGTTTGCCGTAATCTGGACGCATGAAGGTGGTGGACTCCCTGGACCGGCCGATGAAGGCCTTGCGCATTTCGGTGACGGACCGGTGCAATTTCCGGTGCCCCTACTGCATGCCCCGGGACAAGTTCGGAGCGGATTTCCAGTTCCTGGAACGGAAGGAAATCCTCACGTTTGAAGAAATTATACGCCTGGCGGGGGTCTTTGTCTCGGCGGGGGTCGTCAAGATCCGGCTCACCGGGGGCGAACCGCTCCTCCGCCACGGTCTCCCTTCCCTGGTCCAAGGCCTGGCACGTATCCCGGGGCTCCAGGAAATCACCCTGACAACCAATGGCTCATTGCTTGTGGATCAGGCCGAGGCCCTCTTCAAGGCGGGTCTGCACCGCCTCACGGTGAGCCTGGACTCCCTGGATCCCCAGCGCTTCCGCGACCTGTCCGACGCCACCACGCCCCTGGAGCGGGTCCTGGAAGGCCTGGAGGCCGCAGGAGCGGCGGGGTTCCGGAACATCAAGCTCAACTGCGTCCTCAAGCGCGGCGTGAACGAGGCCGACATCCTCCCCCTGGCCGCCTTCGCCCGGGACAAGGGCCACAGCCTGCGCTTCATCGAATTCATGGACGTGGGCACGGGCAATGGCTGGCGCATGGACACCGTGGTGCCGGCCCGGGAGGTACGGGCCCTGATCTCGGCCCAGTGGCCCCTGGAAGAGCTCCATGCCGCCGAACCCAACTGCGTGGCGCAGCACTACCGCTACCTCGACGGCCAGGGGGTCCTGGGCCTCATCGCCTCGGTCACCGAACCCTTCTGCAAGGGCTGCGACCGGGCCCGTCTTTCGGCGGCCGGCGCGCTCTACACCTGCCTTTTCGCCAGCGAGGGCATGGACCTGAAGGGCCCCCTGCGGTCGGGGCTCACGGACGAGGGCCTGCTGGCCCTCATCGCGGAACGGTGGCGCATCCGGAACGACCGCTATTCGGAGCTGCGCACCGAAGGCACGGCGGTCCGGCCCAGGGTCGAAATGTTCCACATCGGCGGCTGAAAAAAATTTTCCGGCTGCTAATCTGGTTTTCATGATCACGCCCAAGCTCTCCCTGGTGGCCAGGATCCATAACGTCCGCGGCCTTTCCGCCAGCCAGCGCCGCATCGCGGACTGCGTCCTGGGACGCATGAACGAGGCCGCCTTCTGGGGTGTCGAGGAGATGGCCGAACGCAGCCAGAGCAGCGTGGCCACCGTGGTGCGCTTCGCCCAGAAACTGGGCTATACGGGCTTCCTGGAACTCCGCCAGGCCCTGGTGGCCCAGGCCAAGAAGCGCTCCCACTCCGACGAGCGCCTCCTCCAGGCCCCCGAGGAGGCCGCGGCGACCCTCCTGGAAGTGGCCCGCAGGGACGTGCAGAACATCGAGCAGATGATCCACGGCGTGAACGAGGAGCTCATGCAGTCCGTGGTGCAGAGCCTAAAAAGCGCCCGGCACCGGGTGGCGATCGGCCGGGGCGTCTCCCAGCTCATGGCCAGCCAGCTGGCCTACCTCCTCACCCAGGCGGGCCTGCCCACCGTGGAGGGGAGCCCCGCGGACTTCGCGGCCCAGGCCGCCAACCTCACCTCGGACGATCTCCTGGTGGCCTTCAGCTTCCATCCCTATTCCACCGAGACCCTGGACGCGGCCAGCTACGCGCGCAAGCGTGGCCTCAAGGTCCTGGCCTTCACGGACAAGCTGGGCGCCCCCATCACGAAGCTGGCCGACGCCACCCTCCCGGTGGCTGGCGAGAACCTCCTGTACTCCCACAGCATGGCCTCGTTCGCGGTCCTGTCCCACGCCATCGCCACCGCCGTGGCGGCCATCGAGCGGGATCAGGCCATCAAGCGCTCCCGGGAGGCGGACCGGGTGTCCCGCCCCCAGTTCGTCAAAGACGAGTGAGCACGTCCTGCAGGAAGGCTTCCCAGACCTCGTCCGAGGCCTCCTCCAGGAACAGTTCCACCGCGTTGCCCGCGGGCCGCGCCTCCGGGTGAGCCGACCAGGCTTCGAACACGGCGTCCAGGCCCGAACGGTCCAGGCGGTTGTCGCGGTGCCGGTGGGACTTGCGGATGCGGTCCGGGTCGGGGCCCTTGAGGGAGAGTCCGTGGCGGGGGGCGGCGTGGAAGGTGAAGACGTGGGCCCAGGTTACGCCGATCAGCTGGTCGAAGTGGAGGAAGGCCCCATGGTTGGAATTGGTGGCGCTGATGGCGCGGCGGGGTCCCGTCCACAGGGCCGCCCAGCGCAGCAGGAGGGCTTCGGCGCGCTTGCGTTCCTGGGGGTGTTTGAGACTTCCCTGGGCCTTCGTGATGAAGAAATTCAACTCTTCCAAGCTCGGCGCTCCCCAAAGTGAAACATTGCACTCGTAAAATATCCTGGAAAGACTCTACCCTGTAAGCAGTTTCGCTCCGGGGCGGACATGCCGCTCTGATTCCCTGTGGGAGGGTGTCTGAATTCAAGGGGTTCCCGTCCATGATCATCTGTGAGCCGGCCTGGGGCTGGACCGTTGGCGCCGTGTGCGCCATGGCGGCGCCCTACCCGACGGTTCTCACGGGGCTGGCCCTGGCCATCCTGGGCTCCGCCGGAGCCGGGGCGGGGTTCGCCCTGCGCCGCGCCAAGGGACGGCTCCGGGAGGAGGAGCGGCTCCGCCATGGGGCCGAGGGCGAGCTCAAGGCCTACGTGGACATGCTGCCCATCGGGGTGGTGACCATCGGCCGCGGGGGCGAACTGGTCCAATGCAACCGCAAGGCGCCCGACATGCTGGGCCTGACGCCAGGGCAGGTGGCCTCCATCAACTGGGAGAGCCCGGCCATCAGCATCATCGACGCCAGCGGCGACGGCATCGAGCCCGAGGAGCTTCCCTGGAACCGGGCCCTGGCCACCGCCCGCCGGGTATCCAACGTGGTCCTGGGCGTGGAATCCACCGAAACCGGCGACTGGGCGTGGATCTCCGTGTCGGCCCAGCCCCGGCTGGACAGCGCCGGCGAGGTCCTGGACGTGGTCTGCACCCTGGAGGACGTCACCCAGCAGAAGACCACCGAAGCCGAGCTCACCCTGCACCATTTGCGGGACAGCCTGACCAGCCTCCCCAACCGGGCCCTCTTCATGGAGCGCCTCTCCCGGGCCATCATCCGGTCCGACCGCAGGAAATTCTTCTCGGCGGTGCTGTTCCTGGACCTGGACCGCTTCAAGGTCGTCAACGACAGCCTCAGCCACGAGGCGGGCGACAAGCTCCTCATCCAGGTGGCCAACCGGCTCCGGGGCTGCCTGCGCCCGGAGGACACGGTGGCGCGCCTGGGCGGCGACGAGTTCGTGGTGCTGTTCGAGGACATCCTCAGCGTCAACGACGGCCTCACGGTGGCCGACCGCATCGCCCAAGGCCTCACCCAGCCCTTCAACATCAACTCCCAGGAGGTGTTCACCACCTGCAGCATGGGCATCGCCATCAGCTCCAGCTCCGAGACCCTGCCGGCCGAACTGCTCCGGGACGCGGAAGTGGCCATGTACCGCGCCAAGGCGAAGGGCGAGGGCTCCATCGAGATCTTCGACCCCAGCATGAACGCCCAGGCCCTGGCCCGCTTCCAGATGGACAGCGAGCTGCGCCGGGCCCTGGAGCGCAACGAATTCGTCCTCCACTACCAGCCGGTGGTGGGCCTGCAGTCCCGCCAGATCGAGGGCTGGGAGGCCCTGGTGCGCTGGAAGCACCCGGAGCGGGGCATGGTGCCGCCCCTGGACTTCATCTCCCTGGCCGAGGAGACCGGCCTCATCGTGCCCCTGGGCAAGTGGGTGCTGGAGGAGGCCTGCCGCCAGGCCGGTGAATGGAGCCGGGCCTACCCGTCCGCCATCCCCCGCCTCATGAACGTCAATATCTCCGCCCGCCAGTTCCAGCACCGGGACCTCATCGGGACGGTCCTGGAGGCCCTGCGGGCCGCCGACCTGGACCCCGGCGCCCTTAAGCTGGAGATCACCGAGAGCATCATGATGAAGGACCCGATGGCCTCCCTGGAGGCCATGAAGACCTTCAAGAGCATGGACATCCACCTGGTCATCGACGATTTCGGCACGGGCTATTCCAGCCTCAGCTACCTGAAACGGTTCCCCGTGGACACCCTCAAGGTGGACAAGTCCTTCGTGGACGGCCTGGGGAAGGACCCGGAAAGCACCGCCATCGTCTCGGCCGTCATCTCCCTGGCCAAGTCCCTGGGCATGCGGGTGACCGCCGAGGGCATCGAACACCGGGAGCAAATGGACCATTTGCTGCAATTGGACTGCGACCAGGGGCAGGGGTACCACTTCTCCCGGCCGCTTCCGCGGGAAGCCGCCGAAGAACTTCTGGCCCGGGACCCCCGCTGGTGAGAAGTCGGCCCAGGAATGAACTTTCCGGGACCCGACATCACCTGTAATTAATGTTGCACACGGTGTGCGACTTGGGTTTAAGCTATCTTCATTCTTCCCAGAGGCTGAGGCATTCATGATCAAGATCGATATCGCCGGCACCCTGATGCAGACCCTTCCGGTGTCCAAGGCCACCGCACTGCAGGTCGTCGACCTGTTGACCGATCGCATGAAGAAGGCCCTGCTGGACGGCCACCGGATCGAGATCCGCGGCTTCGGCGTGTTCGAGCCCCGCCCCCGCAAGCGCGGCATGGGCCGGAACATCAAGACCGGCGCCAGCGTGGACATCCCCAAGGGCCGCAGCATCCGCTTCAAGCCCGGCAAGGACCTCCGCGATATCGAAGTGGGCTGATCCTCACCTCGCCCGGTTGTGGGCGAGGATGATCATCTCGCGCAGCGTCTTGGCCATGGTGATGGCGGAGACGCCCGTGGCGTCGTAGTGCGGCGCGAGCTCCAGACAGTCCATGCCCACGAGGCGCTTGCCCTTGAAGCACTTCAATCCGGCGATGAGCGTCGAGTAGTCGATGCCGCCGGGTTCCGGCGTGCCGGTGCCCGGGTAGAGGCTCGGATCCAGCACGTCCATGTCCACCGTCAGATAGATGGGCCGGTCGCCGATGGCCTCCAGCGCGGTGCGGATCGCATCAACCGTGAAGGGGCGGATGGTGTCGTGGGCCTGCGCCAGCTGCCATTCTTCGATGCTGCCTGAGCGGATGCCGAACTGGTAGAGGTTGGTGAAGCCCACCTGTTCCGCGGCCCGGCCGATGATCGTGGCATGGGTGAGCGGATCGCCCCACAGCTCCGGCCGCAGGTCCGCGTGGGCGTCGAAGTGCACCAGCGCCATGTCCGGATGCGCCTTGTGCGCCGCGAGGATCAGCGGAAGCGCCACCAGATGCTCGCCACCGAAGGCGATGGGGAACATGCCGCGTCCGCGCACCTCTTCCACCGCCGAGGCGATGTCCGCCAGCACGCGCTCCTTCTGGCCCGGCGGCAGGAAGAGATCGCCGAGATCCGTGTACTTGATGTCCAGCAGTGACTGCTGCTGGTAGAAGCTGAACTCTTCCATGCCGAAGGAGGCCTCGCGCACCGCGAAGCCGGCGAAGCGGCTGCCGGCCTTGAAGGAGCTGGTGCCGTCCCAGCACACGCCGAACAGGGCGATCTCCGCTTCCTCGGGCTCGCAGCTGCCGAGGAAGAAGGGGGGAATGAACTCGTGGGACATGGAGCACCTCGTCCCTAGTATGCCGCGTCACTCTTTCGGATACACGCGCACGCTCTTCCACTGCTTGAGCAGCACCTTGCCCGCCGGGAACCCCCGGGGCTTGGAAACGTCTGCAGCGCGGCAGTAGTGTACTTCCACCTTCCCGCCGTCCCTGGCCTTGCTGAAGAATGCGGCCAGCTCTGCGGCCCGCTCGATAACCGGGCGGGGGAATTCCGAAATGCGGTCGGGGTTGCGCACCACCACATGGCTGCCCGGCGTGCTGGCCACGTGGAGCCACAGATCCAGCGGTTCCGCCACCTTGAAGGTGAGCTGGTCGTTGTCGGCGTCGCCCTTTCCGATGAGCACCTCGAAACCGTCCACCATGACGGACCGGAAGGCCCTGCCCTTGCCGTCGGAACGCGGCGTCTCCTTCTTCACCATGGGCTTCCTCTTGGGTGGGGGAGGTTTTTCCGGCGCGGGGGGCGCGGCCTCCTTCTGTTCCAGTTCCCGGAACTGCCGACGCAGCTCCTTTTCCAGGTCATCGACGCGGGCCAGGCCTCGTTCGGCCTTCTTGAGCGCCGTGAACCAGCGCTGGGCGGTTTCCTCGGCCCGTTGGCCTTCCGGCAGCACCACCACGGTGCCGTCCAGGAGGGTGACCGACCCGGTGCAACCCTTGAGGCGGTACAGCTCGGCCGAGAGGGCCAGGGCCTTGGTGCGTACCTCCAGCCCGGCGGTGTGCCGGGCGCGGTCGGCCGCCAGGGCCTCCCGGTAGCGCTCCAGCCGCTTGCGCTCGGCGTGCAGCTTGCGGTCCGTGCGCGCCTGGCGGGGCACGAGGATGAGCTTGGCCGCCCGCTCCAGGGACCAGGCGCGGTGCCGGGCCAGGAGGGAGCCCTCGCCCGGCAGGATCTCGGGCCGTTCACCCGCCAGGGCCTCCCGCAGTCCGTCCCCGAAGGTCTCCCGCCAGCGCAGGTAGGCCGGGGTCTCGATGCGGGGTTCCGGGGCGGTGGGGGGGAAGGGCTGCCCCAGGCCCATGCGGGCGGGGTTCAGATCGAGTCCGTCCAGGCGCAGGCCGGCGCGGCCGGGGAAGGCCTGGAAGGCCAGGCGGCAGGCCTCGATGCGCCCGGTGATGGCCCGTCGCCGGAAGACCAAGCCCAGCCACCGCTCCCGGGGGTCGCCCTCCACCTCCGAGAGCCGGGCCCCCTTGAGCTCCAGGGACCAGCGCCGGGAGAGGTCGCCCTTGGCTTCGGCCTTGAGCTGGAGGTAGGCCTCGTCCTTCTCGTGGAGCATCCACAGTTCCGGTGCCGGGTTCAGCAGGAAGACCCAGGCCAGGCCCGCCTCCAGGCCTCCGCGGCGGTCCGGGGCCCAGCACAGGGCCAGGGCCCGGGGCGATACCCAGGCCCCCTGGACGGGGGCCTCTCCGGCCAGGCGTCGCGCGTGGCCCAGGGCGAGCAGCAGGGGTGCGTCCATCAGAGGAGCTGCAGGATGGCCTCGGTGGGCAGGACCATGGCGAACTCGCCGTGGAGCTCCGTGAGCCCGGCCTCGTGCAGGGCCTCGGCCGTCATGCGGTTGCCGTCCATGTCGTCCAGTTCGAAGGTGGCGCAGGCGTCGCGCACCACGACGGTCTTGAAGCCCAGGTCGCAGCTGAGGCGCGCGGTGGTGGAGACGCAGTGGTTCGTTGTGAACCCGGCGATGACGAGGCGGTCGATGCCGTGTTCGCGCAGGTGGGCTTCCAGGCCCGTGCCCACGAAGGCGCAGTGGGCGCTCTTGCGGAACACGGCCTCGCCGGCCAGGGGCTCGGTCCCGGCCTTGAAGGCATTGCCGGGCTCGCCGGGGAACAGGGGGGAGTTGGGGTCCCGGGAGTCGTGGCCCACGTGGACCACGTCCAGTCCCTGGGCGCGGAAGGCCGCGGCTAGCCTGGCCATGTTGGCCTCGGCGTCCGGATTGTTGCGCCGGCCCCAATAGGGCTCGTCCCACGCCTTCTGCACGTCGATGAAGAGGAGGGCTGTGGTCTTGGGCAGCATGCGCCTATCCTACTCCCTTTTGGTTCAGGCGATTTCCGTCGCCTCGGCCGCCCCGCGGAACTGGACCAGGGCAACGCCCACCAGGATGACGGCCATGCCCGCCACGATGCGCAGGCCGAAAGGCTCGTGCAGGAAGGCCGAGCCCAGGAGCACGGCCACCAGGGGGTTCAGGTAGGCGTAGGTGCTCATGCGGGTGGGGCTCCAGACCTTGGCCAGATAGGCGAAGGCGGAGAAGGCCACCACCGACCCGAAGACGGTCAGATAGGCCACCGCCAGCCCCGACCGGAGCGTCAGGGGCGCATGGAGGAAGCCCCCGGTGAAGGGCGCCAGGAGGAGGGCCACCGTGCCGCCCGAAAGCATCTGCACGGACACCTGGCCCAGGAGGCCGTGCCCCTTGACGTGGCGCTTGCCGTGGAGGGTGCCGAAGGCCCAGAGCACTGTGGCCAGCAGGATGGCGGCGATGCCGGCCGCGTGGAAGGCCTCGCCCCCCTTGGGCCTGGCCAGGATGACCACGCCCGCCAGGCCCAGGCCCAGTCCGGCCCAGCGCCGGAGGCTCAGGGCCTCGCGGCCCATGAGGCCGTAGAGCAGCGGCGTCATGGAGCAGAGGATGGCGGTGACGCCGCTGGGCACGACGTTCTCGGCCCAGGTGACCAGGGCGTTGGAGCAGCCCAGGAGGAGCACCCCCACCAGGACCAGGTGGGGCAGGTCGCGCCGGAGGGGCAGCTCCTCGCCCAGGAGGCGGCTGAGTCCGAAGGCCACGGCCCCCCCGATCAGGTAGCGGGTGGCCACCATGCCGAAGGGGTTGAAGGCCTCGATGCCCAGGGCGATGCCGAAATAGGTCGAGCCCCAGACCACCGCGCAGATGAAATAGGCGATCCAGGCCTTCACGGGGCGTCCAGGCTGAAGGGGGATGGGCCGATCTTCTCGAAGTAGGTCTTGAGGACCATGGTGGTGCGGGTGGTCACCTGGGGCCCGAGGGTCTTGATGCGGCGCAGCCGTCCATGGAGGTCCAGGGGGGTCTCGGCCACCACCTTGAGCAGGAGCCAGTCCGCGCCCGCGGTGCTGTACGCGGCCAGGACGTCGGGTTCCTCCTCCAGGGCCTGGAGGAAGCGGTCCTCGGCGCCCTCGTCGCCCCCGGAATGGAACCTCACGGCCACGAAGGCCACGCAGGGCTTGTTCACGGCCTCGGGCGACACGTTGGCGCTGTAGCCGGCCAGGACCCCCTCGGCCTCCAGGCGCTTGACCCGGTCGATGACGGTGGGGCGGCTGACCCCGAGACGCTCCGCCAGTTCGGCGTGGCTGATGCGCCCTTCCTTCTGGAGGGCGGCCACGAGGCGTCGGTTCAGATCATCCGTCATCAAATTCTTCGACATGGCCCGGCTCCTGAGACAATAGGTTCTCATACCTGGGGGCTCACGGGTCCCCGCCAGCAGGAGCGAGGGAGCACTATGGATTTTCAACATCCCCACACCGATCGCAGCTTTTTCCTCATCGCCGGCCCCTGCGTCATCGAATCCAGGGACCATGCCCACTTCCTGGCCGCCCAGCTCCAGGACCTCGCCGAGGCCCGGGGAATCCCCTTCCTGTTCAAGGCCAGCTTCGACAAGGCCAACCGCACCTCCCGGGAGAGCTACCGCGGCACGACCCTGGAGGAGGGCCTGGACATCCTGTCGGAGATCCGCACCCGCTACGGGATCCCCGTCCTCACCGACGTGCACGAATCGGCCCAGTGCCCCCTGGTGGCCTCGGCCGTGGACGTCCTCCAGATCCCGGCCTTCCTGTGCCGCCAGACCGACCTGCTCATGGCCGCCGCCGCCACCGGCCGCACCGTGAACATCAAGAAGGGCCAGTTCCTGGCCCCCTGGGACCTGGTCCACGCCATCGACAAGGTCCGCAGCGTGGAAGGCCACGGTCCGGTGTGGGCCACGGAGCGCGGCTCCAGTTTCGGCTACGGGAACCTGGTGGTGGACTTCCAGGGTTTCCCTCACCTCCGCCGCACGGGCTGCCCCGTGGTCTTCGACGCCACCCACAGCGTCCAGAAGCCCGGCGCCCTGGGCAAGGCCACCGGCGGCGCCCGGGAGATGATCCCCACCCTGGCCCGGGCCGCGGCCACGGCGGTGGACGGCTTCTTCTTCGAGGTGCACGAGGACCCCTCCAAGGCCCTCAGCGACGGGCCCAACGCGATCCGCCTGGACGATTTCGGGGCGCTGCTGGACCAGCTGCTGGATGTGTGGCGGGTATCGCGGCGGTACGTGGCTGAGGATCCGGCTGGGGCTGTGGAACGAAGCTAGGAACCTGCGGAATTTCGGGGGGAGCCGTCGCCTGGACAGATGTACCGGTTGATTAGGGTAAAAAGCACGAACGCAGAGTTACGCCGAGGCGCTGAGTT
>DBME01000087.1 GCA_002298155.1 Holophagaceae bacterium UBA706
TCTGTGCTTGATCAGTTCGCCTAAACCACCAGAATGCCCGGATTCATCCGTTCGCCTAAGCCACCAGCATGCCGAGATTCATCCGTTCCCCTAAGCCACCAGCATGCCCGGACTCATCAGATCCCCTTTACCCCACCGCAGGTTCGCCCTCGAACTGCAGCTTCACGAGCTTGGCGTACGTGCCCTCCTGCTCCATGAGCCCATCGTGGGTGCCCCGCTCCACCAGCGCCCCCTGGTCCATCACCCAGATCTCGTCCGCGTCCTTGATGGTGCTCAGGCGGTGGGCGATGGTGAAGGTGGTCAGGCGGTGGCTGACCCGCTCGATGACCTTCTGGATCTTGTGCTCGGTCTCGCTGTCGATGTTGGCGGTGGCTTCGTCCAGGAGCAGGATCTCGGGTTCCTGGTACAGCATCCGGGCGAAGGCCACCAGCTGGCGCTCGCCCGCTGAAAGCTTCTGGCCCCGCTCGCCCACCTGGGTCAGGAGCCCCATGGGCAGGCGTCCGACCAGGTCGTCCAGCTGGCTCTGCTCCAGCACCGAAGCCAGGCGTTCGGCATTGAAGGGGCGGCCCAGCACGATGTTCTCCTGCAGGGTTCCGGAAAAGATGAAGACGTCCTGCAGCACCAGCCCGAACAGGCTGCGCACCCGCCGCAATTCGGCTTCCCGCACGTCCACGCCGTCCACGGTGATGCGTCCGCCGTTCACGTCGTAGAAGCGCATGAGCAGGTTGATGAGGGTCGACTTGCCCGCCCCCGTGTGGCCCACCACCGCCACCCGGCGCCCCTTGGGGATGACGCCGGACAGGTCGCGGACCACCTTGCGGCCCCCCTCCTCGTAGGCGAAGGTCACGCCCTCCAGGCGGATCTCCTCCCGGAAGGCCACGGGCTTGGGGTCGGCGGATTCGGGAATCTGGTCCTGGTTGTCCAGGAGCTTGAAGATGCGCTCGCTGGAGGCCAGGGCGGTCTGCATGACGTTGTAGCGTTCCGCCAGTTCCCGGATGGGCCGGAAGAACCGTCCCGACTGCTGGATGAAGGCCAGGAGGAGGCCCAGGGTGAGGGTCCCCGCCTGGAGCTTGTAGCCCGAGTACAGGATGAGGGCCGCCAGGGTGCCGTTGGTGATGAACTCGACCACCGGGAAGAACACCGCGTAGGCGAAGATGGTGCGCAGGAAGGCTTCCAGGTAGCTGCGGTTCAGCTCGCCGAAGGCGTCCCGGGAGCGCCCCTCCTGGGCGTTCATCTGCACCAGCGAAATCCCCGAGAGCTGCTCCTGGAGGTAGGCCTGGATGGACGCGTACCGCCCCTGGGTCTCCCGGTAGGCCGCGGAGGCGTGGCGCCGGAAGATCTCGGTGGAGATGAGCAGCAGCGGCAGGATGCCCACGGCCACCAGGGCCAGGCCCACGTGCTTGCTGAACATCCACAGGACGATGACCGTGAGGGAGAGGGCGTCGCCCACGATGGCCACGAAGCCCGAACTGAACATTTCATTGAGGTTCTGGACGTCGCTGATGACCCGGGTCATGAGCCGGCCCACGGGGTTGCGGTGGAAGAAGTGGGTGCTGCGCTTCATGAGGTGCGAGAACACCTGCATGCGCAGGTCCAGCATGGCCATCTGCCCCACCCAGGCCAGGAGGCCGTACCGCAGCACCTGCACCACGAATCCCAGCATGACCAGCCCCAGGAAGCCCGCGATGAGGGGCCCCGAGCCGCGCATGGTGTGCTGGGCCAGGTGGTGGTCGATGAGCCGGAGGGTGAACTCGGCGGGGGCCACCTCCAGGGCCGCGCCCACCGCCATGAGGACGAGGAGGGCCACCAGGCCGGCCCAGTACGGCTTCAGGTAGCGGATCAGCCGCGCCAGCAGCGCATGGCGTCCGGGTTGCTGGTCGACCTGGTCGGAATGGAAAAAGCTGCTGGTGGAATCGGCCATGAAACCATTCTTTCATGATTGCTGTCATGCCATCATGTTTCATCCGCGCAGGCGGAACTATTCAAATCCCCGGGGAAAGCCCCGCATTCAGGACGGAAGCCATGATGCGATGCGCCGTTTTCATTGACGGTAACAATATTTTCCATTCGGCCCGCCAGCTGGGTTATGAAGTGGATTACAGCCGTCTTCTCGCTCTCCTGGTTGGCAAGGACCGCGAACTCCTCCGGGCTTTCTTCTACACCGGCGTGGACGAGACGGCGGACCGCCAGCGGGGCTTCCTCCACTGGATGCGCCGCAACGGGTTCCGCGTGGTCCAGAAGCCCGTGAAGCTCGAGCGCGACGGCACGCGCCGGGCCCGCCTGGAAGTGGAGATCACCACCGACATGATGAATTTCGCCGACAAGGTCGACCTCATCATCCTCGTGAGCGGTGACGAGGATTTCGCCTACCCCCTCCAGACCCTCGCCCAGAACGGCGTGCGGGTGGAAGTGGCGGGCTTCCGCTCGGCCATGGCCAACAAGGTCATGGACGTAGCGGACCGCTACATCGAGCTGGACCTCCTGGGCGAGCGGTTCCGCAAGGAGAGCGGCGGCGACGACGACGCCGACGAATACCGGGAAAAGCTCTGATCATGCGCGCCCTCCTGCCCCTCCTCACCCTGTCCCTCGCGGCCCAGGTTCCGGCCGGGCGCACCGCGGAGGACCGCATGCGCGCCGACCTGACGTTCCTGGCCTCCCCGGCCCTGGAAGGACGGGGCAACGGCTCCCCCAAGCTGGACGCCGCCGCGGACTATGTGGTGCGCAGCTACCAGGCCCTGGGGCTCAAGGCGGAGGTTCAGCGCTTCCCCTTCATCGCCCGCATCAAGCGCGCCACCTTCGCCGGAACCCTCGCGGGCCGGCCCCTGGTGCCCGGCAAGGACATCGAGGCCGTGGGCTTCAGCGCCGACGCCGACCTCAAGGCGGTCCCCCTGCGTTTCGTGGGCTATGGGATGAAGGGCGGCGACTATGACGACCTCGGCGACCTCAAGGGCCAGGCGGCGGTGATTTTCCGCAAGGTGCCCAACCTGCCGGCCTTCTCCGCCATCCGGCGCATGGAGACCTCCCTGCCGGTGCGCATCCAGAAACTCCAGGCTGCCGGCGCCGTGCTGGTGATCGTGGCCGAGGAGGGCGACGCCCCCGCGCCCCTGACCCGGGAAGAGGGCCCCACCCTCGTGGGCCTGCCCACGGTGAGCATGCCCGGCGCCACCCTGGCGCCCCTCCTGGACCTGCCGGCCCTGCGGGTCCGCATCGCCGAGACGGGCAAGGCCCAGACGGCCCCCGTGCAGGGCGCCACCCTGGACCTGGCCTTCACCCTGCGCCGCGAGGAGGCCCAGCTGCCCAACCTCACCGTGCGCATCCCCGGCACGGATTCCAAGCTAAAGGACGAATGCATCGTCGTGGGCGCGCACATGGACCACCTGGGCCTGGGCGAGCGTCACAGTCTGGGCGGTTCCGCGGCCCGCGGCCAGGTCCACCCCGGGGCCGACGACAACGGTTCGGGCACGGTGATGGTCATGGAGGTGGCCCGCCACTTCAAGGCCCACCCCGCCGCGCGCACCATCGTCTTCCTGCACTTCAGCGGCGAGGAGGAGGGCCTCCTGGGCTCCGCCGAATGGGTCAAGCACCCCGCCGTGCCCCTGGCCTCGGTGAAGTTCATGGTGAACCTGGACATGGTCGGGCGTCTCGATCCCGACAAGCCGACCCTCAACATCAGCGGCCTGGGCGCGCCCAAGGCCGCCGTGGAGCGGGCCGGCACCATGGCCCCCGCCGGCGTGAAGCTGGGCGCCGAATCGGGCGTGGCGGTGGGCGGTTCCGACCACATGTCCTTCTCCGCCGCCAGGATCCCCACCTTCTTCTTCTTCACGGGCCTCCACGGCGACTACCATCGGCCCTCCGACACCCCTGACCGCATCAACTACCCCGCCATGGGCAAGGTCGAGGAGATGGTCGAGAAGGTGGTGCAGGACCTGGCCGATGCCAAGGCCGTGCCGGCCTTCGATCCCGAGACCGCCAAGATGGCCCAGGGCGGCGAGCGCAACGCGCTGCAGGTGTACTTCGGCATCCTGCCCGACTTCGCCGAGGACCCCAAGGGCTTCCGCATCAGCGGCACGATGGCCGGGACCACCTCCGAGGCCGTGGGCCTCAAGGCCGGGGACGTCATCATCCAGTTCGGCGACGTGACCGTGAAGAACATCTACGACTACATGGCCGCCCTGGGCAAATTCAAGCCCGGCGACAAGGCCGTGGTGAAGTGGCTCCGGGCCGGCGTGGAAATGCAGGCCGAGGCCACCCTGAAAGGCCGCTGAATGGAACTGTCCCTGCCCGCTGGCTTCCCCACCCAGGTCTTCGTGGAGGAGGCGCCCCGGGCCAGCCTGCTGCCCACCGGCTCCTGGACCCTCGTGGGCGACGACGCGGTGCGGCCCGCCTGGCGCGGCGCGGGACTGCCCGAACCCCCCGGCACCCTCTGGGTGCCCGTGTCCGAGGCCTCCAAGCGCCTGAGCACCCTCGAACCGTGGCTGGAGACCTGGGCGGGCATCCCCCTGACCCGGCACTCCACGGTTGTGGCCGTGGGCGGCGGCGTCCTCACGGACATGGCCGGATTGGCAGCGGCCCTCTACATGCGCGGCATCGCCTGGCAGGCCTGGCCCACCACCCTCCTGGCCCAGGTGGATGCGGGCCTGGGCGGCAAGACCGCCTGCGACCTGGCCGCCGGCAAGAACCTGGCCGGGGCCTTCCACCCGCCCGTTAGCTTTGTCGCCTGCCGGTCCTTCCTGGCCACCCTGCCCCCCCGCCAACTGGAATCCGGCGCCTGGGAGCTCTTCAAGATGGCCGTCCTGGAAGGCGACGTGCCCTGGGCGGAACGGCTCCTGCTCCCCGGGGTCCCCGAGGCCTCCTCCCTGCTGCGCGCCCTCCACGCCAAGGCCGGCATCGTCCACCGCGACCTCCGGGAGGCCGGGGAGCGCCGGCTCCTGAACCTGGGCCACACCCTGGGCCATGCCCTGGAGGCGGCCTCCGGCTACGCCCTGCTCCATGGCGAGGCTGTGGGACTGGGCACCCTGGCCGCCATGCTCCTGGCCGAAGCCCAGGGCCTGGAGCCCTTTCCCCGGGACTTCAAGGCCCGCACGGCCGAGCGCCTCCGGCACCTCCTGCCCGCGATCCCCCCCTGGGAGGCATGCCTGCCTTTGCTGAGGGTGGATAAAAAGAGCGGGCCCGAAGGGGAACGGTCCGGCCCAACGGCGATACACTGCATCTTGCCCCGGCCCCGCACCACCGCGGACGTGAGGGCACTGCCCCCCGAAGTCTGGCGCGACGTCCATGCCCGCATGGGCGCCCTCCTCAACGATCCCGAGATGACAACGTGACGAAGACGATCCTTTCCGCCCTTGCCCTGGCAATTCTCGTGGGGGCGGGAGCCCCCGCCGCCGCCCAGCAGGAGGATGCCCGGGCCCTGATGCTCCAAGCCCGTTCCCTCCAGCGCCGGGGAGGAGGCGACGACCCCCGGGGCGCCGCGGCCATCTACCGCAAGGTCATCGCCCTCGTCCCCACCAGCTCCCAGGCCCAGCTGCGCCTGTCCGAGGCCATCCTGGAGTCCGGCGACCTGGAAGGGGCCGTGGACCCCGCCGTGAAGGCCACGGAACTGGATCCCCGCAGCGGGGAGGCCTGGGCGAATCTGGCCCTGCTCCGCTACTACCTCAGCCAGGGCGGCCCCGCGGCCATGACCCAGGCGGTCCAGGCCCTGCGCAAGGCCACCCAGATGCTGCCCGGCGACCCCGAGCTCTGGACCCGCTTCGCCGAGGTGCTGGAAACCCAGAAGGACGAGGAGGGGGCCCTGGCCGCCTGGCTCGCCGTGGGCCGCCTCCACCCCTACCCCACCTACCGGGGCAAGGTCCTGTTCGAATTCGCCTTCGAGCGCGCCGCAGAACTCGCCGTGCGCCACAAGCGCTACGAGGCCCGCCGGGAGGCGGTGCTGGCCCTGTGCAACCGCACCAACCCCGACCAGCGGCACCTGCGCATGCTGGAGGACCTGGCCAGGGACCAGGTGGACGCCGGCTTCCTCGGGCACGCCGAGGAGAGCTTCTCCCGACTGGCCCTGTGGGTGCCCCAGGAACCCGCCATCTGGGAGAACATCGCCCTCATCCAGCTGCGCACGTCCCGCTTCGACAAGGCCCTTGAGAGCCTGGCGAAGGCCGAAGCCATCCACCCCACCGCGCGCATCTCCCTCAACATCGGCCTGTGCCTCATGAAGGTGGGCCGCCTCAAGGAGGCCGAGGAGCGCTGGAAGGCCATCCTCCCCGCCTTCAAGAAGCCCGAGCCCGAGGACCCGTCCCTCAACCTGCCGGTGAAGGTCCTGTACGCCACCTGCCTCCTGATGGAGGAACGGCCCCAGGAAATGCTGGACCTGGTGGGCGGCTGGCCCGAGGCGGCCTCGGACGCCGAGCTCGCCTCACTCCAGGCCCAGGCCCTCATCCAGCTGGGCGGCTGGAAGGCGGCCCGCGCCCATCTCAAGGACGGCATCCGCCGCTTCCCCAAGCAGGATCTCTTCCACAAGGCCTCCCTGATCCCCGCCAGGACCTTCGACGAGGGCGTGCTTTTCAAGGGCGCCTCGCGCAATGCCCTGGCCCAGCTCGACCTGGAGGCCATGGCCATCATGTGGTCCGAGTTCAACGCCTGGGACAAGTGCCTGGCCGCGGTGCAGACCGCCCGCAAGACCGCCCCCGTGCGCAGCATCGACCTCCTCCTGCTGGAAGCCAACGCCCTGGAGAACCTGGGCCAGGACGCCCGCGCCATGGAGGTGTTGCGAGAAGGCCAGCGGCTTGATTCGGCCAACCCCACCCTCCAGAACAACCTGGGCTACCTCCTCCTGGAAAAGGGCGGGGACGTGGAGGAGGCTTCCCGCCTCATCGCCGCGGCCCTGGCCAAGGACCCCGCCAACAGCTCCACCATGGACAGCTGGGGCTGGGCCCTGTTCAAGCAGGGCAAGTACGCGGACGCCGAGGCGGCCCTGCGCAAGGCCTCGACCCTCAGCCCCTACAGCCCCGAGATCCACAGGCACCTGGGCGAGACGCTCCTGAAGCTGGACCGCCTGCAGGAGGCCCTGGACGAGTGGGAGCGGGCCCTTGCCTTCGTCTTCCCCGACCGCGCCGAGCTCGAGAAGCAGGTGCAGGCGCTGCGCACCCGCGTGGCCAAGGCCGCCCGCGCCGACGCCCCCGCCGAGCCGCCCCCCG
>DBME01000063.1 GCA_002298155.1 Holophagaceae bacterium UBA706
GTTCCGGCCCCTTTTTCGTGGGATAGGCGCTACATCAGCTCGCGCATGCACTCCGCCAGGACGCCCGGGTCGGGCTTGACCTTGGCCTGGGGGATCGTCGCCAGCACGTCGTCCACGGTGTGGGTGAAGTCGTGGAGGATGGGCTTGCCGGTCTTGATGTGCAGGATGCCGGTGAGGAACTCGCCCCGGTCGTGGGCCTCGTGCACGGCCTTCATGGCGGCGAAGCGGTCCGTGGGGTCGAAGTCCTTGTCGATGGCCCGGAAGGTGAGGCGGGAGCCGTCGGGAAGGCCCACTTCCATGGCCTCGCCGTCGCCGATCTCCACTTCCTCGGCGTCGTAGTACGGCACGAAGCCCAGCTCCTGCAGCGGCAGCTCGCGGTCCTTGGCGTTCTTGTAGGACTTGGTGGAGCTGTCGTGGTTGTTGAAGGTCACGCAGGGGCTGATCACGTCGATGAGCGCGGTGCCCTCGAAGGCCAGGGCGGCCTTGAGGATGGTGCCGAGCTGCTTGGGGTTGCCGCTGAAGGACCGCGCCACGAAGCCGCAGCCCAGTTCCATGGCCAGGGTGCAGGGGTCGATGGGCGTGATCTCGTTCACGTCGCCGTGCTTGAGGGTGGAGCCCACGTCGGCGGTGGCGCTGAACTGGCCCTTGGTGAGGCCGTAGACGCCGTTGTCCTCGATGATGTAGACCACGGGGACGTTGCGGCGGATCATGTGCACCAGCTGGCCCATGCCGATGGACATGGAGTCGCCGTCGCCGCTGGCGACGATGTTCAGCAGGCGGCGGTTGGCCAGGGCGGCCCCGGTGCACACCGCGGCGGCGCGGCCGTGAACGGAGTTGAAGCCCCAGGCCTGGCTCATGAAGTAGGTGGGCGTCTTGCTGGAGCAGCCGATGCCGCTGAGCTTGGCCACGCGGTGGGGCTCGAGGTTCATCTCCCAGGCGGCCTGGATGATCTGCGAGGTGATGGCGTCGTGGCCGCAGCCGGGACAGAGGGTCGACTTGGCGCCCACGTAGTCCTGCTTCGTGAGGCCGATCTTGTTGGTGGGGACGGTGGGGGCGGAGGTGGTCATGGCGGTCCCTGTGCTCACTGCTCGTAGGCGTTGATCTGGTCGACGACGGTCTGGGCCGTGATGGCCGTGGAATCGTAGTGGAGCACCTTGCGGATCTTGACGGAGAGCTCGGGGTAGAACTCCCGCAGCAGGTTCGTCATCTGGCCGTCCCGGTTCTGCTCGACCACGTAGATCACGTCGTGGTTCCGGAGGAAGGCTTCTACCTCCTCGGTGAAGGGCAGGGCCCTCACGCGCAGGTAGTCGGACTCCTTGCCGCAGGTCTCGGTCAGCAGGTCGCGGGCCTCGACGATGGCGGGGTCGCTGGAGCCGTAGGCCAGGATGCCGCGGCCCACGCCCGGTCCGGTGAGGATGGGCTTGGGTACGAATTCCCGGGCGTTCATGAACTTGCGCTTGAGGCGGTCCACGGTCGCCATGAAGTCCTCGGGCTTCTCCGAGTAGAGGGCGTAGGGATTGTGGCCGGTGCCGCGGGCGAAGTAGGCGCCCTTGCCGCCGGGGGTTCCGGGCAGGGTGCGCATGCAGATCCCATCGCCGTCCACGTCCTTGTAGCGGCCCCAGTCCTGGATGTCCTTGAGCTGGTCCTCGTCCAGCACCTTGCCCCGGTCGAAGTCGCCTTCGGGGTAGGAGAAGGGCTTGGAGGCCCAGTTCTGCATGCCCAGGTCCAGGTCGGAGACCACGAAGACCGGCGTCTGGAAACGTTCGGCGAGGTCGAAGGCCTGGTAGGTGAAGTGGAAGCACTCCTCCATGCTGCCGGGGTAGAGGCAGATGTGCAGTGTGTCGCCATGGCTGCACTTCGCGCAGAGCTCCACGTCGCCCTGGCTGGTGCGCGTGGGCAGGCCCGTGGAGGGGCCCATGCGGGTGACGTCGATGAAGACGCCCGGGCATTCCGCGAAGTAGCCCAGCCCGATGAACTCGCTCATCAGGGAGATGCCGGGGCCCGACGTGGCGGTCATGGAGCGCGCGCCGGCCCAGCCCGCGCCCACCACCACGCCCGCGGACGCGATCTCGTCCTCCATCTGCACGATGGCGACGTTGAGCTTGCCCGTGACGGGGTCCTTCCGGTAGGTCTTGGAATAGTCGATGAGGCTCTCCACCACCGAGGAACTGGGGGTGATGGGATACCAGGCCACCACCGTCACGCCCGCGAACATGGCGCCCAGGGCGCAGGCGGCGTTGCCGTCGATGATGATCTGGCCTTCGGTCTTGGTGTCGCGGACGATGCGCAGGCGGTTCTGCCGGGGGGCCTCCGCGGCCGCCCAGTCATAGCCGGCCTGGACGGCGGCCTGGTTCAGGTCGATGGCCTTCTGCTTGCCGTCCAGCTGCTTGGCGATGGCGGACTTCACCTCGTCCATCTCAAGGCCCGTCATCTGCGCGGCCACGCCCACGTAGATCATGTTCTTGACCAGCTTGTGGAGCTTGGGCTCGGGGCAGGAGGCGGCGACCAGCTTCTGGAAGGGCACCGGGCAGAAGTGGAGGTCGGAACGCAGCGCGTCGAGCTTCAGGGGCTCGTCGTAGATGAGGATCGTGCCGGGCTTGACCTTGGCCACGTCCTCCTTGGCCGTCTCGGGGTTCATGCAGATCATCAGGTCGATGTCCGCCTTGCGGGCCTGGTAGCCGCGATGGTTGGCCCGGATCTGGAACCAGGTGGGCAGGCCGGCGATGTTCGACGGGAAGAGGTTCTTGCCGGTGACCGGCACCCCCATCTGGAAGATCGTCCGCATGAGCACGATGTTCGCCGTCTGCGACCCGGACCCGTTGACCGTGGCGACCTCGATGGAGAAGTCGTTGACGAGCGTCCCACCGGCTGCGGTGTCGATCGTGGCGTTCTGCGTGAGCATGGTTCGGCCTCCCATGGGGAATTCGTAGTGTGACGCTCGGGGGGGAGCATACGCCTGAAACATTTCGGCGAAACGCCCGTGGGAAAAACTTTACCAGACCAGTCGGATTAATGAAGGGGTGGCCGGGTGTTTTTTTGAAAAACCTAAAGCGAAAAAAAAGGGATTGACGCTCCTGGTTGTTTCGTCTATCTTATGGGTCATGAAGCCAATGGACCTTACAAAGCGCCAACTCGCCGTTCTCCAGTTCATCCGGAAGTTTCTCGAAACGGAGGGGCGCAGCCCCACGCTCAAGGAAATCGCCGAAGGGGTGGGCTCCAGTGCGGTAAGCACTATTCATAAGCACGTTCAGCACCTCATGGACAAGGGGTTCCTGGACCGCAGCCACGGCAAGGGGAACAACATCGTTCTCTCCACGGACGCGGCCCCCGCCAAGGAGCCTCCCGCCCAGGACTGGGGCCACGAGGAGTCCAAGCGCGCCCGCTCCGTGCCCTTCTGCGGCGACGTGGCCGCCGGCCAGCCGCTGCTGCCGGAGTCCCGGGCCATTCCCCTCGAGGTGCCCACCTGCATCCACCGCGAGCGCCAGGAGCTCTTCGTCCTGCGCGTGCGGGGCGATTCCATGGTGGAGGACTCCATCCTGGACGGTGACCTGGTGGTGCTCCAGCGCCGGGGCGATTACCGGAACGGCGACCGCGTGGTGGCCCTCATCGACGGGGAGGAGGCGACCCTCAAGGAGTTCCGCAAGGATCCCCAGGGCGTCTGGCTCATCCCCCACAACCCTGACCTGTCCCCCAAATGCTTCGCGCCGGAGCGCATCGCCATCCAGGGTGTCCTGGTGGGGGTCATGCGCAGCTGCTGAACCCTTACGACGGAAGAAGGGGCGCCCCTGCGGGCGCCCCTTTTCGTTGCCGGGCGGACGGCCCCCGGAACCGGCCCCTCGGGGGAGGTGAAGAAAGAACAACGTCTTTTTTCCCAAACCATTGAAGCTCAGCAAAAGTTCCCGCTAAACTCACCTAAGCCCCGGAGTTCGACAAAATGGTGTTTTTCAACCACGCCACGCGCCAAATGACTACGAAGATAGTCTATTACGGGCCGGGTCTGTGCGGAAAGACGACCAACCTCAACACCATCTACACCCGTACATCCCAGAAGGCACGCGGTGAAATGGTCTCCCTCAACACCGAGACGGACCGCACCCTGTTCTTCGATCTGCTGCCCATGGACGTGGGCATGGTGGGTGGTTTCAAGACCAAGCTGCAGCTGTACACGGTGCCGGGCCAGGTGTTCTACAACTCCACCCGAAAGCTCGTGTTGAAGGGCGTGGACGGCATCGTCTTCGTGGCGGACAGCCAGATGCCCATGCTGGACGCCAACAAGGAGAGCTTCCAGAACCTGCGCGACAACCTGCGGGAACTGGGTCTCGACATCCGCGACATCCCCATCATCTTCCAGTGGAACAAGCGCGACCTGAAGAACATCGTCCCCGTGGACCAGCTGGAGCGGGAACTGAACCCTGACGGGCGTCCGAGCTTCCAGTCCATCGCCTCCGATGGCACCGGCGTCTTCGAGACGCTGCGGGGCATCACCAAGCTCGCCCTGGCGCACATCAAGGCCTTGCATCTGGCGGAAGCAGCCGGCTCCAAGACGCCTGCGCCTGCCCCTGCGCCCCTTCCTCCGCCGCCCGAACCCCAGGCCACGGACACCGCGGCCCTGCAGGCTTCCGATTTCTCCATCCCCGAGGACATCCGCGAGACCGCGGCGCCCGAGGCCCTGAACACCACGGACCTCGGCGGCGGCCACGACATCTTCGACGAGGATCCGGCCCCCTTGCGCGCCACGACGCCCTCCGCGACCAACCCCGTGCAGGTGATGGCCCCCATGCGGGTGAAGCTGGCGCCGACCCTGGGCAAGGCCATGCCGCCGGTGCCCAAGGTGACGCTCAAGCCCCTCCTGCCCGCCGCCGCCGCCCCCAAGATCCCCGTCTCCACCACCAAGGCCACCCACGTCAGCGTGCCCAAGCCCGCCACGGCCCGGCACACCGCGGACCTGCACCTGGAACTTTCCCCGTTCACCATGGACGGCGATATGGAAGTGATCGTGACCGTCCGGCAGAACGGCGCCGAGGTGGGAACGTGCAGCCTGCGGCAGGTGACGCCCGCCTGGGGCTCCTCGGGCCTCGTCTCGGTCGAGATCCGGAGAACCTAGTGCGCCCCGCGTCCGCCCTGATCCTGGCCTGCACCGCGGTCCTGGGGGCCGCCCCGGCCCCGGAGGCCCCTTCCTGGTGGAAGGTCTTCACCGGGATGTCGCGCATGGAATCGCAGTTCATCCAGACCTCCGACAGCGCGGTCTTCGGCAAGCTCAAGCGCAAGGGCGTCCTGCGCCTGGCCAAGGGCGGCAAGCTCCGCGTGGAGTATCAGAAGGGCCTTCTCCTGGTGGCCGACGGCCGCTCCCTGGTGCAGTACGACGCCGAGGCCCGCACGGCCCAGCGCGTGGACCTGCGCAGCGCCGCCAAGGACGCTCCCCTGATGGTGGTTCTCATGGACCCCGCCTCCCTGGACAAGGTCTTCGTGGTCAAGGCCGGCGCGACGCCCGGCGCCTTCACCCTGGAACCCCGCAAGCCGGGCATCCCCACCGTGGACCTGGAAGGCCGGGACGGCTTCCCCCATCGCATCGCCTGGACCGACCCC
>DBME01000084.1 GCA_002298155.1 Holophagaceae bacterium UBA706
GATCGCCTCCATGCGGGGGTTGACCAGGAGATAGCGCCCTTGGAGATCCTTGAAGGCGATGGCGGCGGGGGCATTCCGGGCGAAGCCGGCGAGCCGGGCCTCGTTCTCGCGCAGGGCCCGGGTCTGGAGGGCCACCGCATCCTCAAGCTCACGGGCGAAGGAGATGAGACGGTCCTCGGCGTCCTTCTGCATGGTCACGTCCCGGGTGACCTTCACGTAGCCGTTGACCTGGCCCTCGGCATCCCTGAGGGCGGTCAGCACCACGTTGGCCAGGAAGCGCCCGCCGTCCTTGCGGACCCGCCAGCCTTCCTCCTGGTGCGAACCGTAGGTCCGGGCCAGCCTGAGTTCCATCTCCGGCTTGCCCGCGGCGATGTCCTCGGGGGTATAGAAGCGGGAGAAGTGCTGCCCGAGGATCTCGCTGCGTGTGTAGCCCTTGAGCCGTTCGGCGCCCAGGCTCCAGGTGGCCACCCGCCCCTGGGCGTCCAGCTTGTAGATGGCGTAGTCCTTCACCTGGCCCACAAAGAACCGCAGGCTCTCCGGGTCCTCGTCCGCCAGCGGCCTGGCCCGGCCCTGGAGGCGGGAGGCGAAGCGCTTGAGGGATTTCCACATGGGCACACCCCGGAATGGGACCCGTGGATTATGGTCCCTGGGTGGCCTTAACGGGTGGCAAAAATTCAGCTAAAACGCGTAATATTATCTTTTAATTGCCATCCGGCCTGCCTTCAGGCGGACCGACGGGCACCAGTTCCAGCCTCCGGAAGAGGGCCAGGAGGGTGGCGGCCGTCCAAAGGTTCAGGAGCGCCTCGAGGAAGTATCCGGCCAGGAAGCCCGGGTGGGTCAGGCGCAGCCAGGGGTCGGGGATGGGCATCGGCGCGTCGGGGGGCGGCGGCGGCGCGTTGAGGAAGGCCGGGGAGGCCAGGACCACCACGATCAGGAAGAGGATGAACACGCCGATGTAGATACCCACGAGCGCCCCGGCCACCACCATCACCCGGCGCCAGCACGTGGCCATCATGCGGTAGCTGCCCGTGAACGCCGCGGAGATGCCCTCGCCTCTCAGGAGGACCTTCATGGGCGCCCACCCGAAGGCGAAGAAGATGAAAAGACCAGGAAGGATGAGGAAGGCCAGGCCGAGCTGCATGCCCAGGCCCAGCAGCATCAGGGCGGCGAGGGTGCGGATCCAGCGTTCGTCGAAGGTCTTCTTCCAGTTCGAAGCCAGGTTCTCCGCGTGGCCCCCGGCCGCCGCGTCCGCTTCGGCCAGGAACCGGGGGATGAAGTAGACCTGCAGGGGGAAGTAGCAGGCCAGGGTCAGGATCTGGAAGATCATGGCCTCGTTGGGCAGGCCCACCTTGATCTGCAGCAGGGGGGACAGGGCCCGGAGGAGGAGGCCCACCGCGGCCAGGCCCAGGGTGGCGAGGGGCCGGCGGACCAGGAAGCCCAGCCCTTCGGAAAGAACGCCAAGATCGGATTTGGGACGCGTGCTCATTCCTTGAGAGTAGCGCGTTATGATCAGAGGCATGAGTCAACTGGCCCCATGCCTGCTCGTGGCGAGTCCCATCCTCCTGGATCCCAATTTCCTGCATTCCGTCGTGCTCCTGGTCGAGCATGACGAGGCTGGCGGGATGGGGGTGATCCTCAACCGTCCCCTGCCCGTGACCCTGCAGCAGATCTGCCAGGAAAGCCGGCTGGCCTTCTCCGGGGACGAGGACGCCACCGCCTGGCGCGGCGGGCCCGTGGACCCCCAGCGGGGCATCATCCTGGTGCGGGGCGGGCTGCCCGAGGCCGAGGACACCGTCCTGGACTTCACGGACTTCATCAGCTACCGCAAGGACCTCCTGGAATCCCTCCTGGTGGAGCCCCGGGCCCGCTTCCGGCTCTTCCTGGGCTATGCCGGCTGGGGCGCGGGACAGCTGGACCAGGAGATCCAGGACGGAGCCTGGGTGCGGGTGCCCCTGAATCCTGATTGGCTCATGCCCGAGGACCCCCAGGAACTCTGGTCCCACGCCATCAAGTCCATCACGGGCTGAACCATGACCCTCCGGCCCTGGGGCGTGCACCCCTCCGTGGCCCATGGGGCCGCCATCCTGAAGAACCTGGACGCCACCACCGGCCCGAGCCGCGAACGGTGGGTGGCGTTGGCCCGGGAAGCCGGCGCCACCGACCGCAAGTCCGCCCGCGCCTTCTTCCGGGAGCAGGGCCTGGGCATGGCCACGGGGGGCTACCTGGCCGAGCTCGCCGCGGGGGAGCCGGTGGAGACCCCCGAATCCTACCTGGCCCGCTGCCCCGCCTACGTGGACGCGCAGTACGAAGGGAAGCGCGCGGCGCTACGCCCTTTGCTGGAGCTCATCCTGGAGGCCGCCTACGCCCTGGGCGCGGACGTCAGGGCCTGCCCCTGCCAGACGATGGTGCCCATCTACCGCAAGCGGGTCTTCGCGGAGGTGAAGCCCTTCGCCTCGCGGGTGGACCTGGGGCTGGTGCTGGGCGATCCCGCGCTCCTGGAGGATCCCCGTCTCACGGACACCGGCGGCTTCGCGAAGAGGGACCGCATCACGGTGAAGCTCGCCGTGGCGACCCCCGCCGACGTGGACGCCGGACTCCTGACGTGGCTGCGCAGGGCCTACGAACGGGACGTCTGAGGCGCATCCACCGCAAGAACCGGGTGGTTGGGCGCGGCGCCGGCGGCGATGCTGGAAGCAAGGAGTCGAGCATGGGACAGGTCTTCGCGCCGGGATGCGCCCTGATGATCCACAAGCCGGAACTGGCGGAGCGCCTCCAGGCGTGGCTGGGCCTGGACGAGCACCTCACTTGCTGCCACCACGACCCGAAGCTGCCCGCAGGGACCGAGGTGATCAACGTCTGTCCCGGCTGCGACCGCCGCTACCGCGAGGACTACCCCGGGGTGACCACCGTGTCCCTGTGGGAGGTGCTGGCCGCAAGCGATGCCTTCCCCTTCCCGGACTACGGCGGCGCGGAGATGGCGCTGCTCGACGCGTGTCCGACCCGGACCCAGGCGCGGGTCCACGAGGCGGTGCGGACCCTCCTGGCGCGCATGAACATCCGGGTGGTTGAGCCCCGCAACACGCGGGAGCGGGGCACCTGCTGCGGCGACAGCGCCTACGGCCAGGTGCCCGTGGAGAAGGTCAAGGAGCTCATGGCCCGGCGGGCCGGGGAGATGCCCCGGGAGGACGTGGTGGTCTACTGCGTGTCCTGCGTCAAGTCCATGCACCTGGGCGGGCGGAAGCCGAGGCACCTGGTGGACCTGCTCTTCGTGGAGGCGACGCCCGCGGGCGTGTGCGAGCCGGAGGCGTGGCACGCCCAGATCGATGCGTTCATCTCGGAGCATTGATATCCTGGGAGTGAACTTTCCCCAGGAGCAGGCATGGCATCAAAGAACGTCCTCCGGATCGGCGCCTGTCTCGCCGCGGTGATCCTGGCCGGTTGCGGCGGAGGAAAGACCCCGCCCCCGGCCGTGCCGGTGCCGCCGGCCCTCCTCGGCATGCTGGGGATCGCCGCCCGGAGCATCACCCTCACCGCCGAGGAAGCCCGGCACCTGAAGTTCATCCGCGTCTACTGCGACCACGAGGGCGCTCCCGCGCGCTCCCAGTTCTTCCAGATGCCGGTGGAGCCCGGCGCGCAGACGATCCACATCCTGGCTCAGGTGCAGGAGGGGAGCAAGGTGAAGGTGACCCTCGGCGTATTCCGGGAAGGGAAGGCCGGCGAGCAGAGCATGACTTCCGGTGAATTCCCGCTGCCCATGGACCTCAAGGGCATGACCGTGCACAAGGCGCCCGGCCCCATCGCCTACGCTCCGGATGAGCCGAGGATGCTGCTGGCCGCGGGCAGGAACTCCGCCAGCGACGCCATGAACGACGCGGCGAACCTGGTGAAGTTCTATGTGGTGCAAGCCACGACCGACCCCGAGTNNCCCGCCATGACCAACCCCTGATAGAAGGGCTGCCGGACCTAACAAGATCCACAAGGAACGGCACAGCAAGGCCTTTGTGCTGCCAAGACCCTTTTCTGCTTTTCTCGGCGACCCTCGGCTCCTCGGC
>DBME01000043.1 GCA_002298155.1 Holophagaceae bacterium UBA706
CCCATCGCCCCGCCTCCGCCCACCCCGGCCCGTTCGCAACCCAAGGCCCACGCGCCCGCCAAGGATCCGCTTCCGTTCGGCTCCACCCCGCTCTTTCCGGGTGTCGAGCCCGAGCAGCCCGGTGCCGTGAAGCGCCGGAAATCCCGTTGATCGCCATCAAGCTAAACTGAGACCCCGAGGTATTCCGTGGCCGAAGAAATCCAGGTTCCGCAAATCGTCGACGAGTCCCCCCGGATTCCCGATGTGCTTCCCGTCCTGCCCCTGAGGGACGTGGTGGTCTACCCCTACGTCATCCTCCCCCTGTCCGTGAGCCGTGAGAAGTCCCTGCGGGCCGTGGACACCGCCCTGGTGGAGAACCGCATGATCCTTCTGCTGTCCCAGCGGCAGATGGAGATGGACGACCCCGGTCCCGACGACCTCTACAAGGTGGGCACCGCCGCCCTGATCATGCGGGTGGTCAAGCTGCCTGACGGACGCGTACGGGCGCTCGTGCAGGGCCTCCAGCGGGTCAAGGTGGAGTACTTCACGGAAACCGAGACCCAGTTCAAGGCCAAGGTGGAGCTCCTGGCCGAATCGGAGATCGCCGAACGCAACATCGAGCTGGACGCCCTCCTGCGCTCCGTGAAGCAGACGCTGGAGAAGGCCGTGGCCCTGGGCAAGAACCTCCCCCAGGAGGTGCTCGTCATCGCCACGAACCTGGACAGCCCCGGCCGCCTCGCGGACCTGGTGGCCTCGAACCTCGACCTCAAGCCGCCACAAATGCAGGAAGTGCTGGAGATCGCCAATCCCGTCCAGCGTCTCAAACGCGTGAACGAACTCCTCATGCGCGAGATCGACCTGCTCGAAGTGCAGCAGAAGATCACCATGGAAGCCCGCGGCGAGATGGACAAGAGCCAGCGGGAGTACTACCTCCGCCAGCAGCTCAAGGCCATCCAGCAGGAGCTGGGCGAGGGCAGCGAGCTGGCCGAGGAGATCCAGGCCTTCCGGGACAAGATGGCCAAGATGAAGGTCCCCGAGGAACCCCTCGTGGAGATCGACCGGAACCTCAAGAAGCTCGAACGGATGCACCCGGATTCCAGCGAGACCGCCGTCACCCGCACCTACCTGGAGTGGATGACCGAGATGCCCTGGGGCACCACCACCGAGGACAACCTGGACCTCAAGGAGGCCATGAAGATCCTCGACGAGGACCACTACGGCCTGGACAAGATCAAGGACCGCCTCGTGGAGTACCTGGCCGTGCGCAAGCTCAACCCCGAGCACAAGGGCACCATCCTGTGCTTCGTGGGCCCTCCGGGCACCGGCAAGACCTCTCTGGGCAAGAGCGTCGCCCGGGCCCTGGGCCGGAAGTTCAGCCGCATCTCCCTGGGCGGCGTCCATGACGAGAGCGAGATCCGCGGCCACCGCCGCACCTACGTGGGCGCCATGCCCGGCCGCATCATCCAGGCCCTGCACCAGGTCAAGTCCATGAACCCGGTCATCATGCTGGACGAGGTGGACAAGATCGGCCGGGACATGCGCGGCGACCCCTCCGCGGCCCTCCTGGAGGTGCTGGATCCCGAGCAGAACCACACGTTCCGCGACCACTACATGAACGTGCCCATCGACCTCAGCCAGGTGCTCTTCCTCACCAACGCCAACGAGCTGGATCCCATCCAGCCGGCCTTCCGGGACCGCATGGAGATCATCCACCTCTCCAGCTACACCCTGGAGGAGAAGACGGGCATCGCCGAGCGCCATCTCATCCCCCGCCAGCTGGAGAAGAACGGCATCACCGACAAGCAGGTGAGCTTCAGCCTCAAGGGACTCCAGGCCATCATCACGGGCTACACCCGGGAGGCCGGCCTGCGCCAGCTGGAACGGGAGATCGGCACCGTCTGCCGGAAGGTCGCCCGCAAGGTCGCCGAAGGCGAGCTCAAGGGCCGCCTGGTGGTGAACGAGAAGAACCTCCATGACCTCCTGGGCCCCGTCAAGCTGCTCCAGGACGAACGCCTCAAGGCGCCCCGGGTGGGCGTGGTCACGGGCCTGGCCTGGACCAGCACGGGCGGCGACGTGCTCTTCGTGGAAGCCCTCAAGATGCCCGGCAAGGGCGCCCTGCTCCTCACGGGGCAGCTGGGCGACGTCATGAAGGAGAGCGGCCAGGCCGCCCTCAGCTACATCCGCAGCCGCGGCGATGCCTTCGAGATCGATCCGGAGGTCTTCCAGAAGAACGATCTCCACATCCACTTCCCCGAGGGCGCCATCCCCAAGGACGGCCCCAGCGCCGGCCTGGCCATCGCCACCGTCCTGCTGTCCGTCCTCAAGGGCGTCCCGGTGCGCAACACCTTCGCCATGACCGGGGAGATCGACCTCCGGGGCGAGGCCCTGGCCATCGGCGGGCTCAAGGAGAAGGCCCTGGCCGCCCTGCGGGTGGGCGTGAAGGAGATCATCATCCCCTTCGCCAACCAGAAGGACCTGGAGGAGATCGCCCCCGAGGTGCGCAAGAAGCTCACCTTCCACCCCGTGAAGCACGTGGAGGAGGTCTTTGAGCTGGCCCTGGTGGACTGGGTGCGCCCCGAAAAGCGCAAGAAGACCCAGGCCAAGAAATAGCGCACTACTTCACCCCGCCCACCCCGTCCAAGCCCCCCTGTTCCACGTGGAACATCCGGCCGCGGTTCCCTTGAGGTCCCTTTGAGTCTTTTCGGCGATCTGTTCAGCAAGTTCAAGCAGGGCCTGCAGCGCACCCAGGAACTCGTCCTGGCGCCCATGGGCCGCCTCCTGGGCCTTCGCCGCCTGGACGAGGACCAGTTGGAGGAACTGGAGGACCTGCTGCTCCAGGCGGACCTGGGCGTCCACGGCGTCAAGCGCCTCATGGACCGCCTGCGCTTCGAGATGAAGCGCTCCTCCGAGATCGACCCCAAGTCCCTCCTCAAGGACGAGCTCCTCAAGATCATCCGCCAGGTCCCCCCCCGCCCCCTCACGGCCCAGGGCACCCAGGTCTGCCTGCTGGTGGGCGTGAACGGGGTGGGCAAGACCACCACCCTGGGCAAGCTCGCCAACCACCTCAAGGTGCGGGGCGAGGATGTCCTCGTGGTGGCCGGCGACACCTTCCGGGCCGCCGCCATCGACCAGCTGGAACTGTGGGGCAAGCGCGCCGGGGTGCCCGTCATCCGCAACCAGATGGGCGGCGATCCCGCCGCCATCGCCTACGACGGCGCCACCAGCGCCCTCGCCCACAAGGTGCCCTGGGTCCTCATCGACACCGCGGGCCGGCTGCACACCAAGGACCACCTCATGCGGGAGCTGGACAAGATCCGGCGCAGCCTCCAGAAGGTGATCCCCGAGGCCCCCCACCGGGTCATCCTGGTGCTGGACGCCACCACGGGCCAGAACGGCCTGGTGCAGGCGGAAGCCTTCAAGCAGTCCGCAGGCGTCACCGACCTCATCCTCACCAAACTGGACGGCAGCGCCAAGGGCGGCATCGCCGTGGCGATCCTGGAACGGCTCAAACTCCCCATCGCCTTCGTGGGCGTGGGCGAGCAGATGGACGACCTCATCCCTTTCGACGCCGAAACCTTCGTGGATGGACTCCTGGATGTCTGAACCCCACCGCCTCCCCACGGACGCGCTGGCCTGGGAGCTGGCCTGCGGGGGGCCCTTCCCGGACCCCGCCGCCCTGACGGGGGACGAGCACTACATGGCCCTGGCCCTGCGGGAGGGCATGAACGGCGTGGGCCTCAGCAGCCCCAACCCACCGGTGGGCTGCGTGCTGGTCAAGGACGGCGTCATCCTCGGCCGGGGCGTGCACACCCGCGCGGGCGACCCCCACGGCGAAATCATGGCCCTTCGGGACGCGGAAGGCCGTGACATGGACACCCGGGGCGCCACCGCCTACGTGACCCTCGAACCCTGCTGCCATCACGGGCGCACCCCCCCCTGCACCGACGCCCTCCTGCGCGCCGGCATCGCCCGGGTGGTGGTGGGCGTCCTGGACCCCAACCCCCGGGTGGACGGGGGCGGCGTCGCCATCCTGAAGTCCCAGGGCCTGGAGGTGAAGGAAGGCGTGCTGAGCCCCGCCTGCGCCCGCTTCCACGCCCCTTTCTTCAAGCTCATCCGCACCGGCCTTCCCTGGGTGCTCCTGAAGCTCGCCATGGGCTCCGACGGCTCCCTGGGCCCCAAAGGCAGCACCACCCAGGTGACCTCCCCCGAGATCCAGGGCCTGGCCCACGCCCTTCGCCGGGCCACCGAGGCCCTGGTGGTGGGCCGCTGGACCGTCGAAGTGGACGATCCCCGTCTCACCGACCGCTGGCCCTACCCCACCGCCCCCCATCGCCAGGCCCTGCGCGTAGTCCTGGACAGCCATGGCAGCCTGTCCGCCGACCGTAAGGTATGGCTTCCGGTGGCCGGCCAGCCTGTCCTTCGGGCCCTGGTGGAGGAGCGCCCTGCCCTCCGTGGCGTCGAGGACCTCCACCTTCCCCCCGGGGATGGCGGCTGCAGCCTGCGGCACCTCCTCCACGAATTGGCCGCTCGCGGGGTGGGTCGTGTGCTCTTCGAAGGCGGTGGCCTCCTGGCCCGGCGCCTTTTGGAGGAAGGCCTGGTGGACGATTTCCACCGCTTCCTCTCCGACACGCCCGCCGGCGGGCCCCCGGTGGACCTGGATCTGGCCCGCCTGGGCACCCTGCACGCCAGCATCCGCTTCCAAGGCGGCTCCTGGGACGTCCTGTCAGCCAGTTAGCGCAGCACCAGGCAGGCAAGAGGGCCTTAATTGGCAAGATTCTCTCCCCGCGATCCCAATCGTCGGCCTGGTTTGCCTTGTCTCAGCCGCCGCCCACCAGCCTCACGACTTCCAGGCGGTCCTGTTCCTTCAGGGGCGTCTCGGAGTAGCTGGCCTTGCGCACCACCTCCCCGTTCAGCTCTACGGCGCTGCCGAAGGCGGGCAGCATCATCCACTGGGCCAGGTCCGAGACCGTCCCCAGTTCGGGCGTCTCCCGCACCTTGCCGTTGATGATCAGTTGCACGGGGTCTCTCCCGCGGCGGCCTGGAAGCCCGCCTCCAGGTCGGCCTTGAGGTCGGCCTCGTCCTCGATGCCCACGGAGAAGCGCAGGAGGCCATCCGTGATGCCGAGGCGTTCCTTGACCTCCGGCGGCGTGCGCAGGTGGCTCATGCTGGCCGGGTGCTGGATGAGGCTCTCCACCCCGCCCAGGCTCACGGCCCGGGTGATGATGGACAGGGCCTCGCAGAACTTCTGGCCGGCCTGGAGGCCGCCGCGGAGTTCGAAGCTCATCATGGCGCCATAACCGCCACCCATCTGCCGGGCAGCAACCTCGTGGCCGGGGTGCTCCTTGTTGCCGGGGTAGTCCACCCGGGCCACCTGGGGCTGCCACAGGAGCCAGGCCGCCAGGGACTGGGCGTTGTCGGAGGCGCGCCGCACCCGCAGGTAGAGGGTCTTGAGGCCGCGGTGGAGAAGCCAGGCCGCCATCGGATCCAGGGTCGGCCCCGTGATCTTGGCCGTGCCCCAGCAGGCCGCGATGTCCGCGTCACGGCCGGCGATGACGCCGGCCACCAGGTCGGAATGGCCCCCCAGATACTTGGTCGCGCTGGAGATGCTCAGGTCGATGCCCAGTCCCACGGGCCGCGTGAAGATGGGCGTGGCGAAGGTGTTGTCGGCCACCGTGCGCACGCCGCGGCGTTTGCCGATCTCGGCGATGGCGGCCAGATCGGTGATGGCCAGGGTGGGATTGGAAGGCGTCTCCGCGAGGATCAGCCGGGTCTGTCCGTTGACCGCGCTGTCCCATTCCACGGGGTCGAGGGTGTTCTGCACCCAGGTGATCTTGAGGCCCTTCTGGGCCTCCCAGCGCCGCAGCAGCTGCTCGGTGCCCAGGTAGACGGCGGCGGGCGCCACCACGTGGTCTCCGGGCTGCAGGAAGGTCTCGAAGACGGTGGCGAAGGCGCTCATTCCGGAGCTCGTGACCAGGGCGCGCTCGGCCTTCTCCAGGGACGCCACCACCGCCTGCACTTCGCTGAAGTTGGGATTGCCCCACCGGGTGTAGAACTGGGGCGGCTCCACGGTGTTGGCGAACTCCGCGCCCTCCGCGTTCTCCAGTAGCTCGAAGACGGAGGTCTGGTAGATGGGCGTGGTGACGGACCGGGTCCCGTTGTGGGCCTTCCCGGAATGAATGGCGGTCGTGCTAAGGCCCCAACCTCTAGGATCCATTCTCTCAGCTCCCCAGGGGCCCGACGGCGCCCCTCACCGCGGCCATGGTATCACCCCACGGGCCCGCGCTCCATCTCACCTTGCGAAGCCGAACACCACCGACAGCGCCGCCACCGCCACGAGGACCAGGACCACCACGCGCCAGAAGGTCGGGTGCGGATCGCTCTCCTGGTTCGTCACATCCGCGGGATCCGACATGGCGGCCTCCGTGAGCTCCGCATCGTGGTCGCGCGGCTCTCCGGCCTGGTTCTCCTCCATGTCAGCGCCCCTTCCCTTCCAGCAGTTCATCCACAACGTCGTTGACGGTGCGCGGGTCCACCTGCCCCTTGCCGGCCTTCATGGCCTGCCCCACGAAGAAGCCCCGCAGCATGACCTTGCCCCCCCGGTAGGCCTCCAACTGCTCCCCGTGGGCCTCAAGCACGCCCCGCACCAGGGCCTCGATGGCGGTGCGGTCCGTGACCTGGGCCAGCCCCTTGGCCTTCACCTGTTCGGCGGGAGCGCCGTCCCCGGCCAGGAGCCCCGGATAGACCACTTCCTTGGCGGTCTTCAGGTTGATGACGCCGCGTTCCACGATGGCGATGAGCTCCCCGAGATGCTGGGGCGTGACCCCTAGATCCTGGATGGCGCAGCCCCGGTCATTCAGGGTGCGGCTCACTTCGCCCAGCAGCCAGTTGGCGGCCAGCTTCCCGTTGCCGCAGGCCCCGGCGACGGCCTCGAAGAACGCTCCGAACTCCGGCGTCTGAAGCAGCATCCCGGCTTCGTAATCCGTGAGGCCGTGGGTGGTGCGCAGGCGCTCCTGGCGCGCCTCCGGCAGCTCGGGCATGGACTCCCGCACCCGCGCGATCTCAGCCTCCGTCACCCGCAGGGGCGGCAGGTCCGGTTCGGGGAAGTAGCGGTAGTCCTGGTCGGCTTCCTTGCTGCGCTGGCTGCGGGTCTCGCCCTTGTCCGCGTCCCAGCCGCGGGTCTCCTGGGTGAAACGCTCCCCACGCCCAAGAAGAGCCGTCTGGCGCGCGATCTCGTAGTCCAGGGCCTGGCGCACGAACCGGAAGGAGTTGAGGTTCTTGACCTCCACCCGGGTGCCCAGGGGCTCTCCCGCGCGCCGCACGCTCACGTTGGCGTCGCAGCGGAAGGATCCCTCCTCCAGGTTGCCGTCGCAGATGCCAAGGAAGGTCACCAGCCGGTGCAGCGCCTTGAGGTAGTCCGAGGCCTCCTGGGCGCTCCGCAGGTCCGGCGCCCCGACGATCTCCAGCAGCGGCACCCCCGCGCGGTTCAGGTCCACGGAGGAGCGGGCCCCCTTGGCCGGGTGGGTGGATTTCCCGGCGTCCTCCTCCAGGTGCGCCCGGACGATGCCGGCCCGGACCCGGCCTTCGGCGCCCCTGACGGCGGGATCCCCCGGAAGGGTCACATGGCCGCCTTCGACGATGGCCACGGGTCCCTGGGTGATCTGGTAGCCCTTGGGGAGGTCGGGATAGACGTACTGCTTGCGGTAGAAGGTGCTGCACGGACTCACGTCCCCGCCCACGGCGAGGCCCAGGCGGATCGCGGCGCGCACGGCCTCGCCGTTGAGCACCGGCAGGGCCCCCGGCAGTCCCAGGCACACAGGGCAGGTGCGGGCATTGGGCTCGCCGCCATACCCGTTCGCACAGGCGCAGAACATCTTGGAACGGGTCGTGAGCTGGACGTGCACCTCCAGCCCGATCACCGCTTCGAAACCACCATCCATGGAGCGCTCCCCGCTCCAGTCTAGCCCGAAGCGGGGAGCTTCATGGGATGGGTCACACGCTGGGAGCTTCCATCCCGTAGGCCACCCAGCCCTCCTTGGCGGGGCCGTAGGTGTCGGGGACCTTCAGCCCGGCCTGGCGCAGCAGCACCGTCATCTGGCCCCGGTGGTGGATCTGGTGGGCGATGAGGGCGAACAGGGTGCGTCCACGCTTCCAGGTCTCGCCGTAGAGGTCGTCCTCGCGCTCCAGGTCCGCGTCGCTCCATCCGGCCATGCCCTCCAGGAGGGAGGCCGAGGCCTCGGCGTAGGTGCGGCAGATCTCCGCCATGGCCGGGGGCGGAACCTTGATGTCATAACCCTCCATGAGGTCGGCGCCCTTGACGGTCAGCCCCATGTGGCCGGGCATCTCCAGGAGGGTGGCCACCAGGTGCCAGGCGACGCGCGCGAGATCCCGGTGACCCTCCGCCACCGCAGTGCCCCGGGCGCCTTCAGGGATGGCCTCGAAGAGCGCCAGGGTCTTCCCGGCCTCCTCCTTCCAGCTCGACGTGAAATCCTCCAGACGACGGAACATGCTTCCTCCTTTTGTGGGCACGGAGCAAGGATACGACCAGTGGCGTAAATTTCAAGTAATTTTTACGAATTTTTAAAGGATTTCATTTACCCAGGCAGAAGCCCGAGAAGACCTGGTCCAGGGAGGACTCGGCCCGGTCCTCCCCCGTGAGCCGGGCCAGGAGGCCCCAGGCGCCCTGCAGGAGCGACGCGGGGACCTCGGGGGGCGTGCCCGCGTCCAGGGCCAGCAGAAGGTCCATCTGGACGGCCAGTTCGTCCAGCAATTCCCGCTGCCGGCGGGTGTCCAGGGCGCCCAGGCAGGCATCGGGGGCCAGGGGCCCCAGGAACCGCTGCCGCAGGGCCCCGGCCAGCTGGTCAAGGTCCCCGGCGGCGGCGGAGACGCACACCTCGTCACCGGTGGCGGAGCCCCCCAGATCAGCCTGGTTGCGCACCGTGAGGACCTTCCCCGCGAAGGGCGCCAGCCGGTCGATGATTTCCGGATCCGGGGCGGGGTCCGGGAGGGGCACCAGGTGGAGGATGATATCGGCCTGCTCCAGGACTTCGCGCACCCGGGCGATGCCCAGGCGCTCCACCGGATCGTCGGTGCGGCGCAGACCAGCGGTATCGAACAGGAACAGGGGGAGCCCTGCCCAGGGCGCCCTGGCTTCCAGGACATCCCGGGTGGTGCCGGGGACTTCGGTGACGATGGCCCGCTCCTGGCCCGCCAGGGCGTTGAAGAGGGTACTCTTGCCTGCGTTGGGCCGGCCCACCAGGGCGATGCGGACCCCGTCCCGGAGCCACCGGGCTCCGGCCGCCCGGGCCTGTTCCACGTGGAACAGTTCCGCGAGGCGCCGCAGGTCGGCGGTCATGGCATCCAGGTCGAGGGTGATGCCCTCGTCCTCCCCGTAGTCCACGCTGGCTTCAGCCCGGGCCATCCAGGGGGTCAGTGCGGCACGGGCCTGGGCCACCCATGGGGGCGTTCCGCCGGCCCGTGCCTGGGCCTGACGAAGCTGGGTGTCGGTGGCCGCGGTGACCAGGTCCCGGAGGGCTTCCGCCTCGAGGAGGCCCTGCTTGCCGTTCAGGAGGGCGCGGCGGGTGAACTCGCCGGGTTCGGCCAGGCGGATGCCCAGGCTTCCCAGATGCTCCAGGAACCGGCGCACGAGGAGGGGGTTCCCGTGGAGCTGGAATTCCACCAGGTCCTCGCCGGTGTAGCTGTGGGGGGCGGGGAAATACAGGACCAGGCACCGCTCCCGGTAGCCGTCCCAGGCCAGTTCCTTCAGCGCCGCCCGGCGGGCTTCAGGCAGCTCCAGGAGGGTCCCCAGGCGCACGGCGAGCCCCCCGCCCGACACCCGCACCACGGCGATGGCCGAAGGCAGCAGGGGCGTGGCGGGGGCGCAGATCGGTTCCAGCATGGCGGGACCCGGAGGTCCGGACCTAGACCCGGGTGACCTTCAGGGCCTTGAAGGTGCCGGTGCCTTCGCTTTCCGTGGCGAAGCCGGGCTGGCGGCTGAGCACCATGTGCACCCAACGGCGCTCGCGGGGGCTCAGGGAGGCGAAGGTGTAGCTGCCGAGGGTCCGGGCCTTCTCCGCGGCCATGGCGGCCATGGCCACCACTTCCTTCATGCGGAAGAGCCGGAAGGACTGGACATCCAGGTAGGCCTGGCGGATCTCCTCCCGTTCGCCCTGGGCCTCATGGACCAGGAACTGAAGCGCATCCAGGGCCAGGCCCTTGTTCGCGGCGAGCCAGTGGGCATCGGGCCCGTCCAGCACGATGCGGTTCGGGAAGAGCACCTCGTCGCCGGAAGGTTCCGGCTGGGCGGAGACCTTCATGCCCAGGTTTTCGCACCAGCGGGAGACCGTTGCCGGCACCGCTTCAAGAGACAAGGACGCCTTGCGCATGTTTCCTCCGGGTCAGACCACCACCGGCTGGGGCTTGTAGGAACGCATCACCAGCCAGGTCTGCAGGATACCGATAAGGTTGAACATCAGATAGTAGAGGCAGAGTCCGGAGGGGGTGCTGGCGAAGAAGAACGTGAACATCACGGGCATCATGACCATCATCATCTTCCGCTGCGTGGGGTCGCCCACCGAGGGGGTCATGGCCTGCTGGACGATCATGGAGACGCCCATGAGGATCGGCAGAACATAGAAGGGGTCCTGGGCGGAGAGGTCATGCAGCCAGAAGGCGAAGGGCGCGTGGCGCAGTTCGAACACCGCGTTGAGCATGGACCACAGGGCGAAGAAGACGGGCATCTGCAGGACCATGGGGAGGCAGCCGCCCATGGGGTTGTGGCCGTTCTTCTTGTAGAAGGCCATGAGCTCCTTCTGCATCTCGGCCTTCTTGGCCATGTCGTTGCCGAACTTCTCGTACTTGGCCTGCAGGGCCTTCTGGTGGGGTTCCAGTTCCTTCATGCGGAGCATCTGCACCGTGGTCTTGGTGTTCAGGGGCCACAGGGTGCCGCGGATGACGATGGTCAGCAGGATGATGGAGATGCCCCAGTTGGGCACCACCTGGTGGATGCCGCGCAGGATCATGAACAGAAGCTTGGCCACCAGGCCGAAGAAGCCGAAATCGACTATCTGCAGAAATACTTTGCCTTCAGCCTTTTGGCCGGGGGCATGGAAGGCCGAGAGCTCCTCGGCCTGCTTGGGACCGAGGTAGAGCCGCGCCGTGGCCACGCCGGTGGAGGGGGGCACGAGGTTGTAGCCCGCCGCCTGGTCCGTGGAGCGCAGGGGGGTGGCCGAGGCGTCCCAGATCGCGGCGAAGTACCAGGTGCGCTGGCCCTTGGAATTGGGGTCGATGCCGGCGTCCATGCCCAGGCGGGAGGCCGTGGGGGGCAGCACCTTGCGCTTGGAGCCCAGGAAGCTGAAGAAGGGATCCTTGAGCATGTCCGTCCAGGAGACGGCATTGATGGTCTTGGGCTCCAGGGTGAAGACCCGGCCCATGCTGTGCACCTGGAGGAGGTTCGCGGGCATGGGGATCAGGTTCAGGGCGGCGCCCCGGGCACTGGTCCAGCTCATGTCGAGGATGTGGCCGTCGTCGGGAACCGTGTAGGCGAGGCGGTCGCCCGTGGCGGAGGTGAACACCACCGTCTGGGTCTCACCC
>DBME01000225.1 GCA_002298155.1 Holophagaceae bacterium UBA706
GGGCGCCGTGGCGGGCATCCTGCGCGAGGGCGTCGCGGCGTTCAGAAGCTGCGGGGGAGATCCGGCCGACCTCACCTGGGCCCTGGGTCCCGCCATCCAGAAATGCCACTTCGAGGTGGGCCCGGAGGTGGTGGACGCCTTCCGCCGCGATCCCGCCTGGCACGAGGGCCTGGCCGAGCCGGGCCCCCGGGGCAGGCCCCACGTGGATCTCCACGGCTTCCTCCGGGCCCAGGCCCTGGACCTGGGCATGGACCCGGCCCGGGACGGTTCGGTGGCAAGGTGCACGCTGTGCGAGCGGGAATTGCTGTATTCCTTCCGGGGCGGGGATCTGGAGGGAAGGCAGTGGGGCTGGGTGCGGATCGCCACTCCGGATGATGATTCCGATTGGGCACTCCCCCTCGATCGCTTAGTCCCCAACCCTGTGACCCTTGGAGCGATGCAGGACGCTCGCCAGGGTAATCTCCCTTCCTTTGACACGATTGAAGCCCTGTTGACGGACCTGAATTCTTAGCAATAAGAGCAGAAGTCGATTGTAAATGCGGACATAAAACGATTAAGAAAATGCCGAAGTATTGGTGGCTGGGAATCCTTCCGCATCCTCTACAGAGCCGCCCCCAACTCGTTGATGTCCGGCGTCTCGTGAATCACCTTCCCGGATCCCCGCAACCCCGCGCGCAGCATGGCCCGGCCCAACTTCTCCGTCGTCGTGAAGCTGTTGGGCGCAACCACCTTCAACAACGGGAAGACCGGCGCGAAAACCCGGTACATGACCCGGTAGAGCCGTGTGCTGGAGCGGATCCCATGCAACGGCTGGATCGCCCCCGGGCGGAAGAGGTACACCGCCCGGAACGGCTGCTTCAACAGGTCGTTCTCCGTGATGCCCTTCACCCGCGCCCACATGGTCCGACCCCGGCCCGTACTGTCCGTGTGGGCGCCGGAAACGTACACGAACGTCATGCCGGGATTGATCCGCGCCAGGGTCGCCGCCACGCCCAGGGTCAGGTCGTGGGTGAGCAGGCTGTACTCCGACTCCGACATCCCCGCGGCGGACACCCCCAGGCAGAAGAGGCACGTGTCCAGCCCCTTCAGCTCCCCTTCCAGATCGGAAAAGTCGAGGAAATCGCCGTGGACGATCTCCCGCAGCTTGGGGTGGGTGCGTCCCGAAGGCCTGCGCACCACGGAGAGCACCTCGGCCACCTGGGGGTCCAGGAGGCATTCCCGCAGCGCGCCCTGGCCGATCATGTCCGTGGCGCCCAGGATCAGGACCTTCTTTCCCTCAGAAGCCATAGTTCACCTCCGCGAGGCGCTCGGAAAGCTGCCAGAAGCGCTTCTGGAGGCCGGCCTCCCGGGACAGCGGCGTGGAGCGGACCTTGGCGGGGGCGCCCTTGAATTCCAGGAAGCCCGTGGGGCCGTAGTAGTCGCCGCCCCGTGCCTCGGGATCCGTGGCGGCCCGGAGCAGCGGCAGGGCGCCGCCGCGCGCGTCCTGGGCCAGGAGGGGCCCGGTGACCGCCATGAGAACCCCCAGCAGGCCCCCCGCATGGCGCTGGAGTTCCGTGCGGGCCCAGCCGGGGTGGGCCGCCACGGCCAGGGTGCCGGCGCCGGCCTTGGCGAGGCGTCGCTGCAGTTCGTAGGTGAACAGGAGGTTGGCCAGCTTGGACTGCCCGTAGGCGGCCCAGGCACGGTAGCCCTTTTCGAAGTTCAGGTCGTCGAAGTGGATCTGCCCGATGCGGTGGGCGCTGCTGCTCATGTTCACCACCCGCGAGCCGGGCGTGGCCAGGAGACGGTCCAGGAGCAGGCCCGTGAAGGCGAAGGGACCGACGTGGTTGGTGCCCAGCTGGGTCTCGAAACCGTCCCCGGTGCGGCCATAGGGGGGAATCATGACGCCCGCGTTGTTGATGAGGAGGTCCAGGCGCGCGTGGCGGGACCGCAACGCCGCCGCGGCCTCGCGCACCGAGGCCAGGGAACCCAGGTCCAGGAGCAGGCTCTCCACCTGGGCGCCGGGGTGGGCCGCCCGGATGCGGCGGAGGGCCTCGTCCGCCTTGGCGGCGTTCCGGCAGGCCAGGACCACGTGGGCGCCCTTCCCCGCCAGGACCATGGCCGTTTCGAAGCCCGTCCCGGAGTTGGCCCCGGTGACCACCGCCACCCGGCCGGTCTGGTCGGGGATGTCCTGGATCGTCCACCTTTTCTCGCGCATCGTTCGGGCCTCCATGGGAATTGTCGTTCTGACAATTTGTGTCATTTCGTCAGTATTGACATTCTGACACTTTTTGTCAACACTGTTTCCATGATGGATGCCAAGAAGGCCCGGGTCATCGCCGCCGCCGAGGCGGTCTTCCTGCGGTACGGCTTCCGGCGGGTCACCATGGGCGACCTGGCCACCGCCGCCGGGGTCTCCCGGCCCGCCCTCTACCTCCTGTTCTGCAACAAGGAGGAGGTTTTCGAGGGGGTGCTGCGGTCCTTCACGGGCCGGGTCCTGGACGAGGTGAGGGCGGGCGTCGCCACCCGGACGACCCCGGAGGAGAAGCTCCGCTTCGCCTTCGACGTGTGGGCCGTGCGCCCCTTCGACCTGCTCATGGCCTCCCCCGACGCCAAGGAACTCATCGACTGCGGCTTCGCCTTCGCCAAGGACGCCATCGACCAGAGCTACGCGGCCTTCGAAGCCGAAGTGGCGGCCATCCTCCGCCCCCTGGCCGGGGACCGCGCCCCCGCGCCGGAGGACACCGCGCGCATCCTCACCCGGGCCGTGCATGGGTTCAAGGAATCCGCGGCGGGGCTCGAGGACCTGCGGCGCATGATCGACGGGCTGCTCACCCTGACCCTGGCGGCCCTCAGGGCCTGACGTCCTTCAGGAAGCCCACCGCCAGATCCCGGAATTCCTGGAGGCTGTCGCCCTCGTTCTCGTCTTTGAGCCCCAGGTCGTCCAGGGCGGCCTGGAACCAGTCGCGCAGGGCCCCCAGGCGCCCCGTGCGCCGGAGGTCCACGCCCACGGCGGCGTGGACCTTCAGGGGCAGGCGGCCCTTCCAC
>DBME01000294.1 GCA_002298155.1 Holophagaceae bacterium UBA706
GGGGCTTCCCGGAAGGCCTGGATCCAGTGGGCCCCCCGGATGCGCACGCGGACTTCGAAGGGATCCTCACCGCTGGTCCAGCCCCCGATCTGGTAGTCGGCGGCCTGGGCCATGAGCTTTTCGGGGAAGGTCCCGGTGCGGGTGCCGACCTTCACGGCGTCGATGCGGTTCAGGCGCAGGTGCAGGGGCAGGCTCCGCTGGGGATCCCACACCAGGAGGAAGGTCCCGCCGGAGAAGAGGTCGTGGGTCAGGGCGAAGGGGACCACCCGGTGGGCCGAGGGGGCCTTGGCGGCCGCGGGCTGGTAGCTCACCTCCATCTCCTTCCGCCCCTCCAGGGCCCTGAGGATGGGCTCCAGGATGTCCTCGGACTCGATGGGGTCGTTGACCCCGCCCTGGACGCGGATGGCTTTCTTGAGGTTGTCGAAGAGGCGGCGGTCGCGGCTGGACATGCGCTGGCTGGCGAGGTCCTCCAGGGCCTCCAGCTTGTCCTGCCACAGCAGGGTCCCGCACTGGGCCAGGGAGAGCCCCGCCACCCGCAGGGCGAGGCGAGCTTCGCTGGAGACATGCTCATCCCAGGAGGGGCCTTTCTTGAGGACGAAGCGTATGGTCGAAGGGCTTCCCGAGCGGACCCGGTCGAGCTTGGCCCCCTGGTCCTCCAGGAGCCTGATGGCTCGGTCCACGGTGCGCAGGCTCACCTCGCCCAGCTTCATGCGCAGCTTCTCCCGGCCGATGCCTTCGGCGCCGGCTTCCCGGATCAGGAGGAGCGCTTCCCGCAAGGTCTCGGAATCGACGAGGTTGCCCGTCCTGATGGTGGCTGGGGTGCGTGGGCTCACGGGGCCTCCTGCGCCGGTCTGGTTCCTGAGGTTGGAATCCGGATCAGCTTGGCATGTGGGGAGTGGGGAGCGCCAGTGGCTGTCGCAAGGCTTTCGCGAATAAACGTATATCCATTGCTAGGAACATGGGCTCATACCCATTCTCCGGAATTGCGCCCAGCATCCGGGCGCCATGCGGGTCTGGTTTCGGGTGGCATACACTAGCCCAAGGACACTTTCTGTCGCCCGGATCGCGGATACTAATTCCAGGGCCTTTTCCCCCTCCAGCCTTTGGAATCCCATGCTCGAACTCACCTACTCCAACCGCACCGAGGCGCTCCTGGAGCGTCTGCAGGAGCGTGTGGAGGCCGAGCGTGCCACGGGCCGCGGGCCCTGGGAGCCGGTGCACCTCATAGTGCCCAGCCCCTACCTCAAGGAATACCTCCGCCAGGGGCTCGCCCGCAGCCTGGGCGCGGCGGCGAACCTCCGCTTCAGCTACCTGGATTCCCTGTGGAAGGATCTCCTGACCCAGGACACGCTCCGCATCCTGGACTTCGACCTGCTGCGGGCCGGACTGCTTCGGGTGCTGGGAGACGCGGCCTTCCTGGCTCGCGAGGGCATGGGGCCGGTGCAGGCCTACCTGGGCGCCGGGGATCCGGGCCTGCGGCGGGTGCAGTTGGCAACCGAACTGGGCCGGGCCTTCGAGGAATACCAGATGAGCCGGCCGGACTGGATCGACGCATGGCGGGCCGGCGCCCCCGGCGCGTCCCCGGATCCCGCCATGGAGGCCTGGCAGCGCCGCCTCTGGCGCGAAGTGGTGTGGGTGCTGGACGCCGGCGGCACCGAAGGGCGCCCCCTGGAACACCTCACCCTGCTGGAATTCACCCGGCGGTCCGGCTTCCAGGGCATGGCGCTGCCCCGGGCCATCCACGCCTTCGGCATGAGCCACGTGGCCCAGGCCTACCAGGACGTCTTCAAGGCCTTCGGGCCCCTGGCGGACACCACGCTGCACATCTACGCCCTGAACCCCTGCGGCGAGTTCTGGGAGGACCTGGACACGGGGCGCCGCGCCCTGTGGACCCACCTGCCGCCCCGCAGCGAGGCGCGCCTGGGGGTCTGGGACCAGATCTCCGAGGACTTCTATGGGCTGGCCTCCCGGGGACCCCGGGCGCTCCGCCTGTGGGGGCGCCCCGGCCGCGAGAAGATCCGCCTGCTCAACGAGGTGAGCGACTGCGACTTCACGCCCGCCTTCGAGGAGCCGACGGGGACGACCCTGCTGGCGCGCCTCCAGCGCGACATCCTGCTCTACCGCGACCCTGTCGTGGAGGAGGCGGGGGAGCCCGACGACAGCGTCCGCTGCCTGGCCTGCCCCGGGCGGCGCCGGGAGGCGGAGGCGGTGGCCTCGGAGATCTGGCGGCTCATGGAACTCCACCAGGACACGCCCCGGCCCCTGGGCTTCTCCGACATCGCGGTGGTGGTGCCCCCGGGTGAGGAGGAGGCCTACCGCGCCCACCTGCAGGCGGCCTTCCACGACGCCCGGAGGATCCCCCTGGTGGAAGGGGGCCACGGCCTGCCCATTCTGCGGGAGACCCTCGAGGCGGCCGAACTGCTCCTGGACCTGCCCACCTCGGGCCTCACCCGGGCGGCCCTGCTGCGCCTCCTGACCCATCCCGCCCTGCGCCGGCGCCTGGGCGGCGTGGAGACCGCCAACTGGGGCCGCTGGTGCGCCGAGTACGGCATCGTGCGCGGCGAGGACCTCGGCGACTGGGAAGGCACCTACCTGGAGGAGGACGCCCTCAACTGGGACCAGGGCATCAAGCGCCTGGCCCTGGGGGCCTTCATGACCGAGGGCGGCGAGTTCCAGGCCGGCGGCACCGCCTACCGCGTCAATGGCGCCCGGGACGCGGAGTCCTCGGCGGCTTTCACCTCCCTCGTGCGGGGGCTCTGCGCCGACGCCAAGGCCCTTCTGGCCCGCCGGGAGGATCCGCGGGCCTGGACGCGCCGCATCCGGCGCTACCTGGAAACCTGGCTCCAGGCCGGGGAAGGGGACGAGGCCGAGGCGGTGGTCAAGGCCCTGGAGCGCGTGCGCACCCATCTGGACGGCCTGTTCGAAGCCGCGCCTCCCGGCCTGGCCATGGCGCCTGTGGACTTCGCCTCCGCGCGCCACCTGGTCCTGGAGGGCCTCGCGCGGCTCCGCGAAAGCCAGCCCGCGGCCCTCTCCCGGGGCGTGGTGGTGGCCACCTACGCCACCATGCGGGCCATCCCCTTCCGGGCGGTCTTCCTCATGGGCAACGGCGAGGGCGTGTTTCCCGGCCGCAACCACCGCAGCGCACTGGATCTGCGCACCAAGGGCCGGCGGCCCGGGGACGTGAGCCGTTCGGAGAACGACAAGTATCTCTTCCTGGAAATGCTCCTGTCGGCCCGGGACCACCTGGTGNNTGGCCCTGGACGACCTGAGCGGCGAACCACTGGAGCCCTCGGGGCTCTTCAAGGAGTTCCGCTCGCTGCTGGGGGCGTACCTGGCCCCGGAGCTGGCACCCGGCAAGGAGGGGGATCCCTTCGTGGAGACGCATCCCCTGCGGCGCTACGACCCCGCCTACTTCCCTGGGT
>DBME01000364.1 GCA_002298155.1 Holophagaceae bacterium UBA706
CCCTGCCCCGGCCCCGGTCGTCTTCCATGGCCGGACCCTGTTCCTGGTGCGGACCCGGGTGGGCTCCTTCGCCCCCGAAGCCCGGGCCAAGGCCACCACCCAGCGCCTGGAGCGGGTCTCGGGGGACGTCTTCGGCGGGCTTCCCGACTTGCAACGCTCGGACCAGGAACATGCCACCGATATCCTGAGCGGCGACTTGACCCTTATGACGCTAACGGACGACGACGCCCAGGAGGAGGGCGTGACCCGTGAGGTCCTTGTCCAGAGACGCCTGGAGGTGCTCGGGCCCGCCCTGCGGGCCGCGACCTGGAGGACCAGGGCCAAAGGCCTCGCGTTTGGCATGCTCTGGACCTTCCTGGCCACCTTGGGTGGTTTCGCGGTCCTGCTGGGGGTGCGCTTCGGGTTCCGCAGGATGAGGGCCCGCGTGCTGACGCGCCTGGAGGCCTTGAACCCGGGCTTCCGGATCCAGAACCTGGAACTGGTCTCCCCCGTTCGCATGCGCAATGGGCTCATGCGAATGCTGACAGGGGTCCAGGTGACCACGCAGATCCTGGTGGCCTACCTCTACCTTTCGACGATCTTCAGTTTCTTCCCGGCCACCGTGGGCTTGGCTTCGCGGCTCCTGGGTTTCGTCCTGGGGCCGCTGAACGTGGTCTACAGGGCCATTCTCGGCTACCTGCCCAGTCTGTTCTTCCTGGTCCTCATCGCTGGGGTGACGCGCTACCTCCTGAAACTCGTCCACCTGATCTTCCTCGGCTTGCAGTCGGGCACCTTGCGGGTTCCGAACTTCCATCCGGATTGGGCCGAACCCACGTACCGCCTTGCGCGGGTTTTCGTGCTGGGCTTTGCCCTGGTGGCAGCCTTCCCCTACCTTCCGGGCTCCGGCTCCGAGGCGTTCAAGGGTGTCTCCCTGTTCTTCGGCCTGGTGTTCAGCCTGGGCTCTTCGGGCGTCGTGGGCAACGCGGTGGCGGGCATCCTCCTCACGTATATGCGCCCCTTCAAGGTGGGCGACCGCATCGCCGTGGGTGATACGGTGGGGGACGTCATCGAGAAATCAACGCTTGTGACCCGGGTCCGGACCATCAAGAACGTGGACATCACGATTCCCAACGCGATGCTCCTGGGCTCCCAGGTGCAGAACTTCAGCGCCAACGCCGCAACCCGGGGCCTCATCCTGCACACCACCGTCACCATCGGCTACGACGCCCCTTGGCGCACCGTCCACCGGCTCCTCACCGAAGCCGCCGCCGCCACCGACGGCTTGCTGGCAGAACCGGCGCCCTTCGTGCTCCAGACCAGCCTGGACGATTTTTTCGTGTCCTATCAGATCAACGCCTACACGGACCAGCCCTCCCAGATGGCCGACACCTATTCCCGCCTCCACGCGAACATCCAGGAGAGCTTCAACGCTGCCGGGGTGGAGATCATGAGCCCCCATTACAGGGCGGAACGGGATGGGAACAAATCAACGATCCCGGAGAGGTAGGCATGCCCATTCCACTCCTCGTAGCCGCCTGCGGCGCCCTGTTCTTCCTGGGCCATGTCCTTGAAGCGGTTTTCCGGCGGCACATGATCCCGGATATCCTTCCTCTGATTCTGGTGGGTTTCGTGATCGGCCCGGTCATGGGCTGGGTCCACCCGGCGGGTGGGACCACCATGGAACACGTGTTCACCCAGGTCGCGCTCATCATCATCCTGTTCCATGGCGGCCTGGACCTGGGCCTCGGGACGATGAGGGAAAGCGCTCTCCCGGCCATCCGCATCGCATTCGGAATCATGGGGATGAACATCCTCGCGGTGACCTGCCTGGCGCACTGGGTGGGGCTCCAGACATGGCAAGGCTCCATTCTTATTGGGGTCGCGCTATCGCCCTTGGCTGCCACCGTGGCGATCCCGCTCCTTGAGCACCTCCACCTTTCGCCGCGCATGGGAACCATCCTCACGCTCGAATCGGCCCTGGGAGACGTGGTCACCGTGGTGGGGGTGCTCGCCCTGGCTGGCACCTTCGCCGGGGAGAGCCGAGGCGTCGGCCATGCCCTTGGAGCCTTCCTATCCAGCCTGTTCGCAGCCCTGGTCATCGGCCTGGCTTCGGCCCTCTTCTGGTCCCTGGTCCATGCCCGCGTCCAGCGGCTGGCCAAGACCTCCTTTTCATCCGAGGCCCTTCTCCTCGTCGTCGCGGGCCTGACGGAATGGCTGGGATTCTCGGGCGCCATTGGTGCCCTCGCCTTCGGCATCGGGCTCAGGAACCTGGATCAGCTCCTCCCGGATGCCTTGGTCGTCCGGCTCCGCCTCAACCCCCAGCAACTTACGGACACGGAGAACGCGGTTCTGGCGGAGGCCGTCTTCATCCTCAAGCTCTTCTTTTTCGTCTACCTTGGAACCCAGATCCGCTTGAACAACCTCGGTACGTTCGGATTGGGCGCGCTGTTCACCCTTTCACTGCTTGCGATCCGCCAGGGGTTCTTCCACGGGCAGAAGGCCCTCGCTCCCATTCCGGCCGAACGGAAACTCGTGGCCTGGCTCGTCCCCAAAGGATTGGCGACGGCCGTCGTCGCTTCGGTCCCCCTGGAAATGGGTCTGGCCAGCGGCGAATGGATCAGGGACGTGGCCTATGCGGTCATTCCGTTGTCGATTCTGGTGACGAGCCTAGGCGTCGCCCTACTGGGACGGCCCCTTCGTGACGGCTCGCCTTGATCCTGGACGCGCATCACCTTGGCTTCAGCACCCAGCTCAACCCCAAGGGGCCGACGACCGTGGTGAGCAGGATCGCTCCGACGATGCCCGCCTGGACCTCAGGGGGCAGGAGGGGCATGCCGCCCATCCGGAGATGACTCCCGGCGGCGACGAAAATGAGCCCCACCTCCCCGCGCGGGACCATTCCCCACCCGACCACCGCCACCCGCATGCCCTTCCCCGCGCCGTAACCCGCCGCGTACTTGCCCACGGTTCCCAGCACCGCGAGGACGGTGGCGAGGAGCAGGGCCGTGGGCGACACCAGGGCCGCCGGGTCGATCCGGGAGCCCATGAGCACGAAGAAAAGGGGTGAGAGGCTCACCACCAGGGGGTGCAGGAGTTCATCGAGGGAATGGAGCTCCCTCTCCTCCAGGTGCTTGATGTGGGCCCGTTCCAGAATGAGACCCGCCGCATAGGCGCCGACGATGGTCGCCAATCCGGCCTTGCTTCCAAGCCAGGCGAGCATGAACGCGAAACCAAGCCCCACCGGCAGCAGGACCTGCTCGCTTCGGAAACGGTCCGCGAGATGGAACAGATGCGGGGTGAGGAAGCGTCCCACGGTGAAAGCGCCCGCCAGAAAGCCGACCGCCAGGCCCAAGGTGCGGGCCAAGGTCGCCCAGGGAAGCCCACCCCCATTCCCGGCCACCAGGACCAGGCCGGAGACGAGCACCAGCACGAGCAGTCCCATGACGTCGTCCAGGACGGCCGCCCCCATGATCACGCGCCCCTCGCGGGTCCGGGAGGCCCCTCGTTCACCGAGAACCTGGGCGGAAACGCCGATGGACGTGGCACAGAGGCAGGCCCCGATGAAGAGCCCCTGGATCCAGGGTGAACCCGCGGGAAGGAGCGCATGACTGCCCAGGAGCCCGAGGACCATGGGCAGGATCACGCCCAGGACCGCCACCCGGAAACTGGGGAGCCCTACCCGGACCATCTCGGGAACCGTGCTTTCCAGGCCAACGGCGAACATGAGGACGACGATCCCGATTTCGGCGAAATACTCCATGCCGGGAACGTTTGCGGGCTGGGGCACAAGGGTGGGCAGGGCCTTGGCAAGGCAGGCCAGGACCAGACCCGCCCCCAGTTCTCCCACCACCCGCGGCAGGCCCACCCGATGGCAGATCTCGGTTCCGACCTTCGCGAGAAGCCACATCACGGCAAGGGCGAGCAGGACCTGCGCCTCGCTTCCGCTGCTCCCACCGGTCAGTACGAAATGGAGGAATTCGATGGGTGGCGGCATGGCGTCAGGCTCTCCCGTTGTCCAGATCGACCTGGTGCTGGATTTCCTCCAGGAAGCCCGGCATGGCTGCGGTGATGCGGTTCCAGTTGGGCAGGAGCGGCTGGCCCAGGGGATCGGCGAGGTAGGCCTCGGAGGCGATCCGGATGGCCTTGGCGAAACACTCCACGGTCACCTCCTCCTGATGGCGGTCGAAGAGGAGACCATCGATGAGGGCATCGGCCTGGTAGCGCGTGATGGTGTCTTCCGCCGTCCGCACATAGGTCGACTGCAGGGCCCGGAACAGGCCGGAATCCAGTCTCGCCCCCTCCGCCGACAGGGTCCGGAAGAGCGTCTTGCATATGTCCACGGCCATCTTCATCAGGCCCTGGCCGGGGTCGTCCGGCGACAGGGCCTGGTGCCGGTGGTCATAGACGTCGCACAGCTCGGACTGACAGACCCGTTTGACGGAACAGTTCCGGTAGACTTCGCCCAGGACGCCGACCTCCAGCCCCCAATCCGAGGGGATCCGGTTGACCCGGGCCAGATCGGACTTCATGCAGAATTCACCCGCCAACGGGTACCTGAAACTGTCCAGGAACCCCAGAAGGGGTATGGGTCCCAGGATGGCCTGCAGCGAGCGGATCAGGGGGGTCATGAGCAGCCGGGTCACCCTGCCGTGCATCCGATCGGTCACACGGGCATAGAACCCCTTGCAGAATTCGAAATTGATGTTCGGGTTGACCACCGGGTAGCAGAGACGGGCCAGGAATTCCCGGTTGAACGTCAGCACGTCGCAGTCGTGGAGCGCAATGACATCGGCCTTCTGGCTCACGAGGACGTACCCGAAGGCCAGCCAGCAGGACCTCCCCTTCCCGTCCATGCCGACCGGCAGGTTGTTGGCACTCAGGCGTTGGTACATCGCCTGGATGCGGGGCCCGTCGTTCCAGATGAAGGTGACGTCCTGGGGAAGGTCGGCCACCCTGTCCCGCGCCATCCGGAATTGGCGCTCGTCGGCGCCACTGATCGTGAAGACCACCTGGGTCAGGTAGGGGACCTCCCTCAATTCCCCCAGGATGCGCGGCATGGCCGGCCCTTCGAATTCCCGCCACAGGGCTGGAAGCACCAGGGCGATGGGGCGGCTCCGGGCGTACGTCGTCAGTTCCCGCTCAAGGCGCTCGTGCCCTGAATCGACGAGGCGGTGGAGGGTGGCCACGACGCCGGTCTGGTAGAAGTCGGACATGGGCGGCTCCGTCAGGGAACGCACTGGAGGTAGAAGGCCGCCCTGGCTTCTCCCCCAGGTAATGGGGGGTCCAGGAGGATGCCAAAGTGCTGCAACCCTTCCAGCACGCCCGCGGCGAAACCGGCCGGGGAGAAATGGATTCCGCTGCGTCCCTCCAGATGGGCCAGTTCAGGGCTGTGGTTGGCCACGACGATGGCCAGGGGTTCGCCGGTCAACATGTCGATATCGTTGCCGGAATCCCCCGCCACGACGAAACGGCCGAGGGGCATGCCCCACTTGATGGCCAGGTAGCGCAGCGCCTGGCCTTTGGACGCCCGGTGAGGCAGGACGTCCAGATAGCGGGCCTGGGAGTAGACCAGCCTCGCCCGCAACCCGTCCCCCGCCAAGCTGGAACGGATCCTGGCGAGCTCGGGCATCCGGTCGGGGTTCACGTGGTAACTGATCTTGAAGGGCCCGAGTTTGCGCCGGGCCTGGAGGCGCAGCCCAGGCAGGCCGGCCAGGCTTCCCAGCACGTCCTCCCTGCGCCAGCCGTGCCGGACATGGCTTTCCCAGCCCAGGTCCTGGCGCCAATCGGGCCCATAGTGGATTTCCGTCCCCACGCTGGAGACCAGCACATCCGGGGGGGCGATTCCCCAGTCCCGGAGGACCCAGAGGGCACTCTCCAGGCGGCGCCCGGTGACGATTCCGAAAGCCAGGCGGTGCCGGTTGGCGCCGATCCATTCCAGCAAAGGGGCGAGGGAGGGCCTGTCTCCGATCAGCGTACGATCGAGATCGACCATGAGGGCCCATTCCGCCCGCAGGAAGGGCGAGGAGCCCATGGGGCGGATGGCCGTCAGCTCTCTCCGGCGTCCTTTCTGGTTCCGTTTGAGGATCCGCCTCACGGCCTTGACGTACCGTTCCGCGTGGGCTTCCCAGGTATAGAAGGCGCGCACGCCCTTGACCCCTTGCCGTGACCACTCCGCCCAGCGCCTGGGATCGGCGAGGGCCGCCTTGAGGGCGGCGGCCATTTCGCCGGGTTCCTGGACCTTCATGAGAAGGCCGTTGCGGCAATTGGCCACGATGTCCTTGGGCCCACCACTGTCGGTGACAACCAGAGGAAGACCCGATGCCGCCGCTTCGATCAAGGTCAGACCGAAGGTCTCGGAAAGGGCTGGATTCGCGCAGACGCCCTTGCGGCGGACCGCCAGCCGGTAGTAGTCCGGAATGTCCTCCGGTCCATGGTGCTTGGGGATCGCGACATGACCATACAGGTCGTGCCGGTCGATGGCGTGCAGGAGTCCTTCCCAGGTGGTGCGGCAGGCCTCGTCCAGGTCCCTGTAATCGGTGCGGTTGCCCGCCACGATCACCAGGTTGGCCCGGGCGCGCAGCTCGGTGTCCTCCCCGAACGCCTGCACAAGGCCCAGAAGGTTTTTCCGGGGGACGGGCCGCCCGATGCACAGAATCATCGGCTTGTCCGGATCCTGCAGGAAACGGTCCACAGAACCGGCGACCCTTCCAAGGGCGGCGTTGGGCCCCGGCGGGGAAAAGCGGGAGGTGTCCGTACCCGGGGGAAGGACCATCGCCCTGTGGGCGTCGAAGCTCTCGTAGGCTGCATACTGCTCCTCCAGTTCCTGGCGGGTGCTGGCGATGACCAGGGAGGCATGGCCCAGCACCTCCTCCTCCGCCTGGATCCGCCGCGAGAAGTGGAAGGTGCGTTCCAGGGCCGCCTCCCGGCCCCCAGCGGCCAGGAGGCTCGCCTTCTTGCACCGGCCCAGGGAATGCCCCGAGTGGATGAAAGGGATTCCCAGGAGGCTGGACAGCCGCATGGCCACGTAGCCTGCGTCGCCATAGTGGCTGTGGATCAGGTCGGGCAGCCTGGGCAGATTCCGGGCATGGGCCAGGTAGGCATCAACCAGGTCGTCCAGGTGGTCCCAGAGGAGTTCCTTGCGGAGGTAGCGCGGGGGACCGAAGGGAAGGCGCAGGATCCGCGCGTGCGGGCCCAGGGCCTCCTCAGGGCGCCCGTAATCCGGGGACACCCCGGGCGCCTCGACCCGGCGCGTCAGGAGATCCACCTGGGCCACGCCCGGATGCCCAGCCAAGGCCCTGGCGAGCTCCAGGACGTAGAGCACCTGCCCCCCGGTGTCGGGATCCCGGCCCAGTTCAGGTTCCTTTCCACGGATGAGGCCATGGACGCTGACCAGGAGGAGGTGGAGACCCTCGGCCTTCAACCTGCCACCCCCTGGCACCGGAGCGTCAGGAGCGCCTCCAGGATGCCCCGGGGGCCCGGAAACCGGGTGCGGTGGATGCGCTCCCAGGGCAGGTCCCGATTCCGGTGGTCGAGGCGGCTGTCCACCATCACGACTGGCAGGTCGGCCATACCCAGCAGGGCGATGTCGTTTTCAGAGTCGCCGCAGGCCATGACGGGAGGAGAAGGCTGGAACCGGCCCTGCAGGAAGGCCGCTGCCGCGCCCTTGTTGATGCCTTGGGGCAGCACGTCCAGACAGCGCCCCGTGGCCAGCACGTCGGCGATCATGCCGAGCCGTCCGAGGCGCTCGCGCAGCTCGGCTTGGGCACCGGGAACATCCCGCCAGGATTCCACCTCCAGGGCCAGTCGCCGGACGGCGGCGATGCCCGGTTGCGGGCGGATCCCTGCGGGCAGCCACCCGGGGCCGGCCTCGGCCAAGGGCCGCGTGTCCCAGCGGGAACCCACCCAGGCGGCGTAGTCCCCGTTCTCCACCCAGGCGCCCCCGGCCCGGGCGTGGAAGATCGCCGTCCCCACATCCACGATGAAATTCCGTGGCCAGACCCGGAGGAGTTGCCCAAAGGACCGAAGGGCCGAGCGAAGCGATCTGCCCGTGGCGAAGGTGAGCGTCAGATCCGGCCGGGAGGCGATGTAGGCCTCGAGCTTGCGAAGGGGGCGGCGGTCCGGGCCTGCGGGGATCCAGGTGCCGTCAAGATCCGAAATGAGATGGAGGGTGGTTTCCATGTTCCCTCCTGTTCTCATCGTCTTGCGTGCCGTCTGCGCTGCAAGGTACGCCTGACGGATCGCTCCAGCACCCCCAGGGCATGGTCGAAGGCCGAGCGAGGATCCTGGGCCATGCGCTCCGCGATCACGGGGCCTCCCCCCTCCAGGACCACCACCACCGAGCATGCGTATCGGGGAGCGCCATGGGGACCACTTTCATCCCAAAGCCGGATCACCAGATCCTGGATGAAACGGGAGAATTTGCCCAGTTTGAAGCCGATATGACGGCTTACGTAGGTCCGCGAATCCGTGTCCCTGGAAAGGCCGGCCGCCTTGATGCGGATGAGGCTCCGGGTGCGAGCCTCGTCCGCGGGCGGAATACCAGCGGGAGCGGAATCCGCGAAGACGAAAGGATTACTCATGATTCCTCCATTCGACGAAACCTTCGCCAGAATGGAAGGCGGCCCGACCTTCGCTGAACCCTGCAACCCTGAGGTCGCACCCTTGGGTGTTCATTTGCTACAAGATTAGTTTGGGTTGCAAATCAAATTTTGTCAAGGAGAATGCCAGTCCCAACGCCGTGCCGCCCTTGGGACCATGAATCAGACGGTATCCCCTCCAAACGCCGATCCTCCCGGCAAGGAAGTGGATTTGCGTGCGGGAGGCGAACTCCCGTCCGCACTGGGCGGAGCCAGCGCGAACAGGGTCTGGGACGCCAGCTCGACCTCCGCGCTTTCGACGAAGATCCCGAGATTGCGACCGTTGAACTGCCCATCGACCAGGGTCAAGCGCACGACGCCATCGATGGACAGTTCGATGTAGCTCCCCCAGCGCAGCAGGCTGAACAGATAGCTCCCGTCCGTCGAAGGCGGGAACGTTCCGAGCTGGAGATCCTCATAGATGTAGTTCCGGAAAACCCGCTCAGGCCGGCTTCCCCAGGCGCGGATCTGGGCGACCCCCCGCACCGCGTCCAGGGAGATGAAATAGCCGCCTAGATGATCATCCAGGCCAAAAACGAACCCACATTGACCTTGCTGGCGAACCCGAATCCGGCCGCTCCAGAGGTAGGCCCCATCGTCTTCCGGGACGGTGAAGATCTCGTACCCGTTGGTACTGCAGAAGGTGAGAGATTCGGCTGTGCCGGTGCAGGAGGCCTTAGGATTGGCCAGGTGGGACGCGAAGGCTTCACGGGACAGAGGCCGGGTGCCCAGCTTCTTCTCCTCCCATCGGTGATAGGTCACGAGTTCCAGCCCGCCGTGGAGGCTCTTCCGCAGTTCCTTGGGCGGCGGGATGGATCGGACACCGCTCTCCACATCCAGTCCATCGATGAAAACGTTGAACACGAGGGCCCTTCCGCCGTCCACCATGACCCGCGCGGCGTAGTTGCCCCTGGGAAGGAGAACGTTGTGCCGGAAGGACTGGTATTCGCCCCGGAAGGAATTGCTCCACCAGTAGTGGACTTCCACATCCTCCCGCACGGACCCGATGAGGTAGAACCATCCATCCAGCTCCGCCATGCACGGGCATTCGATATCGTCATACATCCGGGGAAAGAAGAGGGGCTCGACCAGGGCGTAGCCGTCGGCGGAACGCTGCACGAGCCCCACGCAGCCTCGGCGGCTCGCGATCCCCTGGACCACCCGCGCACAGATCAGAAGCCAGTCGTTCCCCTCGTTGCGGAACAGGAAGGGGTCCCGGAACGAGATCCAGCCCCGTTCGCCCTTCCCCGCGGACTCGTAGATCAGGCCCTGGGGCGCCAAGGGCAGGCCTTGGTCATTCTCTTTCTTCCAATGAAGGAGATCCCGGGACACAGCCCGGCCGATCCGCTGGATATGCCCGTTTTCGGCCCGATGGAGACCCGTGAAGAACATCTCATACACCTTCCGGACCGGGTTCCGGGAGACGTGCATGGTCCAGAGCATGTCGTCGTCCCAGGACCCCGGCTCGCCGGTGAAGATGGCGTTCCGGGTGCGGGTCCAGGTCATGCCGTCCTGGGACACGGCGTGGGCGATGTAGTCGTGGTTGGGCAGAACCAGATGGAAAAGGTGGTAGTTGCGGCCCCGGCGGAGGACGTCGATGTCCCCGATCTCCCATTCCCTGAATCCGCGGGACGTGTACATCTGTCGTCCTTGGTTGGTTTGGACCTGGCCCTAGATCGATTGTGGCGTCCGGCTTGGCCCCAGCAGGGTTGTCAGGAGGGCAAAGGGCAAGGAAGCGGCCGCAGTGCGATGTTTGCGCATCGTGCAAGGCCGGTGACGCAGCCATTTGCCCTCATGGCGGCCCTGATGGGGTCAAGGCGGCTAGGCGCCTCACCAGAGGCGGGCGGTGCCCAGGCGGCCCTCCGGGTCGAAGTGGGCCTTGAGGGCGGCGCCGGCGGCCTTGACGGGCGCGGGCGTGAAGGCGTCGAAGAACCGCTGGTTGTGCGGCCCCACGCCGTGCTCGGCACTGTAGCTCCCACGGAAGTCCTTCACCGCCAGGTCGTAGATCCGCTCCTGGAGCCGGGGGACCAGCTCCGCCGCGGGAAGGCCGGCCTCGTCGTCGCGCCACACGAGGTTCAGGTGGGTGCCGCCGTCGCCCCAGTGGCCGAAGTCGCACACCCGCACGAAGGGGTGCTGCCGGGCCAGCCAGTCCTTCACGGCCCCGGTGAAGGCGGGCAGCGCGGGCCGCGGCACGGCCACGTCGAAGGCCAGCACCCTGCCCTCCCCGCGCAGGCTTTCGGACACGTGGTGGCGGATGCCCCAGAAGGTGTCGGGCTTCCCGAAAACGGCGTCCAGGACACCCTCCCCGTGCGCCTCCAGATGGCCCTCCAGGGTCTCCTCAAGGACCGCGGCGAGGTCCAGCCGGGTTTCGGGGAAGGAACTGGAGATTTCCACCAGCGCGGCATAGGGGGGAACGGAGGCGAAGGGGTTCCGGAGGTTGGGCTGGTGGCGGAACACCGCCTCCAGGGCGCCGGCGGAGATCACCTCGAAGGCGGTGAGCACTTCGGAAAGGCCGCCTTCCAGCGAGCGGAGCAGGTCCAGCGCGGCCTCGCCGTCCGCCAGGGCCACCAGGGCCGTGGCCCGCTGCCGGGGCAGGACCGCGGTCTGCAGCACCGCGCCCGTCACCACCCCGAAGAGCCCCGAGGTGCCCGTGAAGAGCTGCTTCCAGTCCAGGCCCGTGTTGTTCTTGCGCAGAGGGGAGAGGGCGTCCACGACGGTGCCGTCGGCCAGGACCACCTCCACGCCCAGGAGGTTGCGCCGCACGTCTCCGTAGTGCAGGAGCCTGGTGCCGCCGGTGTTGGTGGCCACCATCCCGCCGATCTGCGGGTCCGCCCCCAGATCCACGGGAAAGTGCAGGCCGTGGGGGGAGAGGGCCGCGTTGAGGGTGCTGAGGAGCACGCCCCCGTCCACCAGCGCCGTGCGGTCAAGCACGTCGATCTCCAGGCGCCGGTCCAGGCGCTCCAGGCTGAGCACCAGCATCTCCCCGGTGCCGTCGGGCACGGAGGCTCCCACCAGGCCGGTGTTGGCCCCCTGGGGAACGACGCGGATCCCATGGCGGCGGCACAGGAGGAGAAAGGAGGAGACCTCGGCGGTGGTGGAGGGGCGCACCGCGGCCAGGGCCCTGCCCTGGCCGTACCGCCACCCGCGCTCGTACTTCACCAGGTCCGGGGGATCGGCCAGCACGGCCCCCTCGCCCAGGAGGGTGCGCAGGTCGTCCAGGAGGGCGGTGGCGGCGATGGCCATGTCAGCTCCTCCCCGCGGCGGTCATCTTGAAGATCGCCTGGGCGTTGCCCGTGTCGAAGCCCAGGTCCAGGCCCCCGCCGGGCAGGGGCCGGCGGGTGATGAACTCGAAGAAGGAACCGGGGACGGTCTTGAGGACCATGTGCCCTTCGCCGTCGCGGAAGGGCCGCTCCACCGGATCGGCCTGGTAGGCGGTCTGCAGCACGCGGCCGCTGGCGGAGATCTCCACCACGTCCTTCATGGAGCGGCCCAGCTGCTTCTGGCGCAGGGCCAGGGCCTCCACGTCGGGGACCCGGTCCGTGGCGTGGTTGAAGGCGCAGCCCTCGGTGGCGATCCAGGCCATCTCCGCGCTCTCCTTGCGCAGGATCCGGTAGTCCGCGAGGGTGGGCGGGGCGTGGTGCCGGTCGAAGCACGCCACCAGGTCGGGCAGAAGGCACTTGGCCTCCACCAGCGGCAGGGAGCCCGCCTCGCCCAGGCGCGCGAGGAGAGCCAGGGCCTCCGGGCCCAGGGGATCCCGGGACGTGGACAGGACGCGGGCCACCGCCTCCTGGAAGTCTGCGCTGAAACCGCCGGGATGGAGCTCGCTGAGGAAGAACTGCGGCACGTCCTCGGGCAGGTCCAGGTGGCGGTAGGCGCGGCCGGTCATGGCCAGCCGGTCCAGGGGATACACGTCGGCCCGGGCGTAGCCCAGGGGTTCCAGGATCCGGGTCACGGCCGCCTCACCCGGGGGCAGGGTGCCGCAAGGGGCCAGGACGGTGCGCAGGGCCCCGTGGTCGAAGACCACCTTCCCGCCGGCGGCCCTCACGTCCAGGGCGTAGGCCCGGGCCGAGGGGACCCGGGCCTCCAGGTCCCTGAAGAGCATGAGGTTCATGGCGAAGGCCAGCTCGGCCCGGGACACTTCCGGCCCGGCGGGCCCCAGGAGCTGGGGCGGCACGTGGACGGTGGCGGTGAGGTCCTCGGCGCGGCGGGCACCCAGGAGGGACTCGAGAAGGATCCCCAGGTTCGTTCCAGAATTCATCGTCTTCTCCTAGGGGTGCGGCCTCCGGGCCTCATCCCCTGTGACTTCGATGCCGTCCGGGCCCCCGTGGTTCCAAGAAGCCGGCTCAGGCCTTCTGGAGACTTTCAAAGCCGCAGATGGCTCCCCGCAGGGCGCTGGCGGCCACGGTGGCCGGGCTCGCCAGCCACACCTGGCCTGGGCCGCTGCGGCCGGGGTTGTTGCGGTTGATGGCGCTGATGGTGATCTGGTCGGGGCGGGTGGAGACGCCCGGGCCGGCGTTGATGCACGCGCCGCAGCCGGGCCCGATGATGCGGGCGCCCGCGTCCTCGAAGGCCTTGAGCCAGCCCATGGCCTCGGCGTGGCCCCGGACGTCCTCGCTGCCCAGCTGGATGAAGAACTGCACCCGCAAGGGCACGGTGAGTCCGCGGTCGAGGCCCCACTTCACCACGTCGTAGACCTTCTCCAGATCCGCGCGCTTGGCGCCGGTGCAGCTGCCCACGTAGGCGATGTCCACCGGCACCTCCCGGTCCAGGGAGGCCAGGGGCAGCCCATTGCCCGCGAAGCCCGGCGAGGCCAGCATGGGCACCACGGCATCGCAGTCGACGTCCAGGACGTCGGCGAAGACGGCGCCGGGATCGCTGGCCATCCAGGGTTCCAGCTCGAGGGCCACGCCGCGGCGTTCGGCCACGAAGCGCACCGTCTCGGCGTCGGGGGCCATGATGCCGGCGAAGGCGCCGAAGTCGGCGGCCATGTTCGTGAGGGTGGCGCGCTCATCGGTCTGCAGCTCGGCCAGGGCCGAGCCCTGGTACTCGATGATGTGCCCGCGCACGTGGCCGTCCCGGAAGAAGGGGATGGACAGGAGGTGCAGGACCAGGTCCTTGGCGTAGACGCCCGGCCTGAGCCGGCCTCCAAGCCGCACCAGGACGGTGGCCGGGGTGGTGACCCTCACGTCCCCGGTGATCCAGGCGTTGGCGATGTCCGAGGCGCCCACCCCGAAGGCCAGGGCGCCCAGGGCGCCGCTGTGCGAGGTGTGGGAGTCGGTGCCGACGATCACCTGGCCCGGCAGGGCGTAGCGTTCGGCCATGAGCACATGGCAGATGCCTTCACAGCCTCCATCGGAAACCTCGCCGTGGAGGCGGATGCCCTTGGCGGCGCAGAAGTCCTCCTGGAGCTTCTTGATCCGGCGGGCCACTTCCAGGAGGCCTGGCTGGCCCTCGTCCTGGGTGTAGAACCGGCCCATGAAGTTCAGATGGTCGCGGAAAGCCAGGATGGTCTTGGGATCGGACAGGGGCATGGAATCGCCCAGGCTCTTGCCCAGCATGGCCACGGCCAGGGGGGTGACGGTCTCGTGGGAGAAGCGCCAGTCCGCCTTCACCAGCAGGCCGTCGCCCGGGGCCACCCGGGGGATGCCCGTGGGAGCGCCCGGCGGGCCGGAGCGGGCCGCCCTGGCGAGGATCTTCTCGCCCAGGGTCATGGGACCGGGTTCACGCCGTGGAAGGGGCAGCACCGCACGGCCATCCTGCCGGGCCTTTGTGTATTCGGCCAGGCCGCCGTGGCGCACGATCTCGGTCGTTAGTTCGTCCAACCCCTCGGTAAAACAGGCCATGGGGATCGCCTCACCCCGCCGGATCCGTTCCACCAGACCCAGGTCGGTGGAGGTGAGCAGGCCCAGGGCATGGCAGTACTGGCGGTAGACGGGATCGAAGCTCTCGGCGATGACGATGCGGATGCCGGCGGCGTGTTCCGCGTAGGGGGCGGCCTCGCGGGCGTTGCCCACGCCGTGCCGCTTGCCGGAGACCACGACGGAAAAGCCTCCCCGGCGCACGAAGCCTTCGTGCACGGGAAAGGCGTTGCTGCACAGGAGGCCCAGGTAGGGGAAATCCTCCAGGCGCTGGCCGAAGTAGTAGCAGACCCAGCCGGGGGCGATCTCGTCGACGGAGACGTAATCCCGCATACGCACCGATTCCAGGGGGAGTTCAGCCCCCTGGAACTGGTTTTGCATGGCTTCGGGGTCTTCGCAAAGAAGAAGCACCCGGCCTTCGGCGTTGACGGAATCCTTCGTCATGTCACAAGAGTGCCACAGATTCCGGAAGGCGTGTTACTTGCCTTCGTCTTCCTCGAGCTTGGCGGAGAGTTCGTCCAGGTGCGCGAGAAGGCGCTGGGCGAAGGCTTCGTCCTCGAGGATCGTGAAGTCGTCACCCTTGACCTCGAAGATCTCGATGGTCAGGTTCGCTTCGGAATCGGCCTCGTCGCCGGCTTCGGAATAGGCCTGGACTTCAGCGAGGGGAGCCATGATGGCGAAGTGGCGGTCTTCGAAGTCGACCTCTTCGAGGATGGCGAACTCTTCCTTCTCGCCGTTCTCGTCCTCGAGTTCAACTACTTCGATCTCGTCAACATGGTCCTCGTCGTGGCCGCAGCCGCAGGTGTGGTTGGGGTCGTTGTGATCATGGTCGTGGGCCATGGTGGGCTCCTGTCAAGATTCCAGACTATTTCCTTTGGCCCGGAGCCGCCACAGCTTATTTCGACCCGGCCCACTGGACGCGCGCCTCGCCCGGACCCGTGACCACCGCCTGCACCATCCGGTGCGTGCTGGGCATTTCCAGCCTAACCTTCTCCCCCACGGCCCCGCCGGACCGGGCCACGGCGTCCACCGTGACCGAAAGATCGCCGCTCACCATCTCCAGGCGCACGGGATCGCCGATGTTCACCAGGGGAATGGCTTCCAGATCGGTACGCACCAGGATGTGCCCGGGAGCCACGGGTCCTCGCAGGCGGAACCCCGCCGGCAGGTCCTTCAGCGCGCCGGCCGGAGGGATGCCGGAGAAATCGAAAGCCTCCCACTGCGCGGGTTCCGGAACGGCCTTCCGGGGCTGCGCCGTGCGCGCGCGCAGGAGCCGGCCCGTCCAGGCCCCTTCCAGGTCCACCCGTACCATCCCCAGCACCCGGCCTTCGGCAAAGGCGTTGAAGGTCACGTAGAAACGCCCCGAAAGCTCGGCCCGGCTGAGGCGGGCCGGCTCGAAGACCAGTTCGCCCTTGGGCGGACGTGGCAGGACGGGCGTGCCCAGGACCTTGAAGGTGTACGTGCCCTCCCGGCCCTGGGCCTGGGCCTGGGCGTAGGCCAGGGCCTGGCGCTGGAGAAGGTCCGCGGCGGGCAGGGCGGGTTCCGCCTCCCCGCCGAGGAGGACCGCGCCCAGGAGAAGTGCCAGGAGAAGGCGCATGACGTCAGCGTTTGAGGCTCGCCACCAGCTGGAGCATGCTGTCGGCGGTCTGGATGGACTTGGAGTTGGCCTCGTAGGCGCGCTGGCCGATGATCATGCTGACCATCTCCTCGGCCATGTCCACGTTGGACACTTCCAGGTTGTACTGCTGGATCGTCCCCAGGCCCGTGAGGCCCGGCGTGCCGTCGATGGCGTCGCCGCTGGCCAGGGTCGGCTGGTAGAGGTTGTGGCCCAGCTGGGTGAGACCGTTGGGGTTGATGAAGTTGGAGATGGTGATCTGGCCCACCTGCTGGGGGGTGGACTGGCCCGGCTGGGTCACGGAGACGGTGCCGTCCGTGGCGATGGTGACGCTGAGGGCGTCCTGGGGGATGGTGATCTGGGGGTCCAGGGGGTTGCCGTTGGCGTTCACGAAGTTGCCGTTCTGGTCGAGGCTGAAGGACCCGTCCCGGGTGTAGGCGAAGGTGCCGTCGGGCATGGTCACGCGGAAGAAGCCGGACCCCTCGATGGCCATGTCGAACTGGCTGCTGGTGTTCTTGAGGCTTCCGGTGGTGAACTCCTTCACCATGGCCGCCAGACGGGCGCCGTGGCCGATCTGGACGTTGCCCGGATAGGTGGTGGTGGTGGACGTGTTGGTGCCGGCGGTGTTGATGGTCTGGTACAGGAGGTCCTGGAACTCGGCGCGCGACTTCTTGAACCCGGTGGTGTTGATGTTGGCCAGGTTGTTGGAGATCGTGTCCATGTTCAGGGTCTGGACGTTCATGCCGGCGGCGGCGGACCACATGGCTCTCATCATGGGAGACTCCTTCGTTCAGGGGGGTCTAGCGGGGGGCGACGTCGCTGATGCTGCGGCTGTCCAGATCGTTGGTGATGGTGGAAGCCACCTTCATGCTCATTTCGAAGAGGCGGTTGAGGCGGATCATGTCGATCATGGCCGTGGCCATGTCCACGCCGCTCTGTTCCAGGGAGCCCTGGACGACGGTGGCGGTGCCGGCCTTGGTGGGCGATCCGGCGGGGTCGAAGCGGTTGTTTCCCATGCGCTGGAGGGCGTCCAGCTGGGTGAAGTCACGGATGTCCAGCTGGCCCTTGGCCTCCTGGCCCTGGTTGATGGTGCCGTCGGGCAGAACGTTGAAGGTGGGGTCCGCCGGGTCGAGGACGATGGGCTGGCCATTTTTGCCCAGCACCGGGGAGCCATCCAGGGCCTGGAGCTCGCCGCCCTTGCCCAGAATGAACCGGCCATCACGGGTCGCCTGATCCCCCTGGGGGGTGCGGACCATGAAGAAGCCGGTGCCGTCCAGGGCCACATCCATGTTCCGGCCCGTGGATTTGAGGGTGCCCTGGGAAAAATCCGTCCCGCGGGAAGCGAAGACCGTCCCGTCGTTCACGTAGCCGGACAGGGGCAGGCCCCGCCCCTCCTGGGCAGCCTTGTTGAAGATGGCGAAGAAGCTCTTCTCGGGCTTGTAGGCCACGGTGGACATGTTCGCAAGGTTGTTGGACACCACGTCCAGCTGGAAGGACCGTGCCTTCAAGCTGCCTGCGGCGACATAGTATGCGGGATCCATCGTGGGCACCTCTGGCCTGGGTAGTGCCAAGGTCGTGCCAACTTTGGGGTTGCCCGTCAGGACTCCCGGGCCTCGCCCTCGACCCAGGCCTTCTCCCCGTCCCGGTAGTTCTCCCGTTTCCAGATGGGCACGGACTCCTTGATGCGGTCCATGATCCAGGCTACGGCCTCGAAGGACTCCCGGCGGTGGGCCGAAGAGCACCCCACCACCACGGCGGCCTCCAAAAGGGGCACGAGCCCCGTGCGGTGGTGGATGACGCAGCGGATCAGGCCGAACCGGGACAGGGCCTCCTCCCGGATCCGGGCCAGCTCGGCCACGGCCATGGGGACATAGGCCTCGTACGCGAGCAGGTCCACCGCCCGGCCCTGGTGGTTGTCCCGGGCACAGCCCTCGAAGACCACCACGGACCCGGCGCCGGGGTCGAGCAGGGCCTCCCGGATGCGGGCCGCGTCCAGCCTACCGTCGGTGACATCAATTATGGAAACCGGCATTAGCCCCCCCGGAAGCCCATGGTAGTCTGGCTCATCTCCGAGGCTGCCATGAAAAATACGCAGGGAATAAAGGTACTGCCGTCCGACGTATTCGACGTGCTGGGCCATCATCTGCTCGTCGACGGGTTCCATATGGTCATGGACCTGGAGAAGTCGCAGGGCTCCTGGATCGTCGACGCCCGGGACGGCAAGCGCTACCTGGACTTCTACACCTTCTTCGCCACCGCTCCCCTGGGCCACAACCACCCCCGCCTCCGGGAAGCCGCCTTCCAGGCCGAGCTGGGCTCGGTGGCGGTGAACAAGCCCGCCAACTCCGACATCTACACCACCGCCTACGCCGAATGGGTCGAGACCTTCGCCCGC
>DBME01000367.1 GCA_002298155.1 Holophagaceae bacterium UBA706
CCCACCTGATTCAGCGAGGAACCCTTTATCTTTTGTCCTTATTCTCTGCCCTGACTGTCCCAGATATCGCCGCCGCACTCAGTGCCGAAAATGGCGCGGCTTCCGGGCCGAAGTACATCGAGTGGTACGAAGAATGGGTCAGGCCAAGGTTCCTAGAACCCACCAAGGCATCCTTGCCTCCTCATGCTCGAGAGTCGATCAATTTTGAGAACCCGCTTACCGGTGAAGCATGCTACCAATTCCGGTGCTCATTACTTCACCAAGGATCGACTCAACACCCGAGAAGCGAATTTGATCGCATTCTCTTTATTGAACCAGGCGCGACAACAAACAGAATTCAGATTTCATTCTTGAACGCCATTTCGGCTAGTACCGAGTGCCCTAACACGTCCCCTCTCAAACCGCAGTGCGCTGCGAACCCAATTGCATTATCAAACGTCCGCCTGCCAAGCTCCGCGGTCGATCCCAGGATCTCAAAGAACCTTCATCCCACCGTCTTATAGCCACTCCCACCGCACTTCTCTGCCGACCGCGTTGCCACTGTGAGTCCGGTCTGTGGTTCCGTTATGCGAGCCTGTCCGAAATTTTGTGTGTGAGCCAACCGCCGAACAAATGGAGGCTTTTGAATTTCATATCCCCTTGGTAAACTGGTCAGATCCAACCAAGCAATGTTCCGCCCCACGGCCATCCTTGGCTTTCGCATGGGGTAGTTCATCTTTTGTCCGGAATGATCATGAAAATCCCGATCCGAATCCTTCAAGCCTTCTTGGCGCCCGCACTCCTTTTCTTCGCCTCGGGCTGCGGGGGAGGCGGCTCGAACCCGGAGCCCACCCTTTCACTCAACACGACGAGCGTGACCTTCAACGGCGACTTTTCGGACCCCATCGCGCCGGCCGGCCAGTCCATCGTCGGTTCCATCGCCAACGCGAAGAGCACCATCTATCTGGGCTTCCAAGAATCGGGCTCCCTCCTGTCAGATATTACGCTGGAGGTCCTTGGCGCCAGCCAAGGGAGGATCAATCTCTTTCCCAGGCCTGCGTCGCAAGCGGGGATGGGCTCCCACACCAGCACCTTGACCGTGATCGCCTCCACCGACCAAGCCGGCCTCCACCCAATCGCGGGCAGCCCCCAGTACGTCCAGATCACTTACAACGTCACCGGCTTCAGCGTCAACGCGGGCTCCCTGGCCTTCAACGCCGTCGAAGGCTCTGCGGCGGCTCCCCGGAACCTCCAGGTGACCAACACTACGCCCACTTCGGCCTGGACCTCAACCGTCATGTACGACCCCGGAGCCACCGGCTGGCTCACCCTCAGTCCGGGTGCAGGCAGCGGTTCCGGTTCCCTCACCGTCACCCCTTCGACCCTCCCGCCAGGAACCTACACAGCCACCATCCGTCTCGAGAGCGGCGTTCATGTCTACCCGATCCCCGTGACCTATACGGTCGGGACAAACGTCTCCCTGGCCCCGAGCCTGGTGGCTTTCACCGCAGTGAGCGGGCAAACCCAAATGCCTGCCGCGGCCCAATTGGCCGTGAGCTCTGTCTCGGGATCGACCACCTACACGACCTCCATTCAGTACGGCGACGGGGCCTCAGGGTGGCTGACCGCCATGGGCAGCGCCATTCCCGGCACTTTCACCCTGGCGCCCAACACCACCAGCCTGACGCCGAACGTCCCGTACACGGCCACCGTCACCCTTAACCCCGCCAACGGTCTCACGCCCGTACAGGCGACCGTGACCTACACCCTTACGACCTCAACCCTCATGGTCGGAAACGCAGCGCCCTTCACCATCAACGGATCCTCCACGGTGGACGCCCTTTCCCAGAAGGTCTCCACCTCNNGCGCGCGCCTGATGTGGACCGCGGCTTCCGACTCCTCCTGGCTTTCCGTAACCCCGTCCGGCGCGTCCGGCGACCAGGCGACCCTCGCCGTGGTGCCCTCCGCCCTCGCCACCAAACCCTCGGGGACCTTGAATGCCAACGTGACGTTCACCTACAGTGGCCCCGGGGATGCGGCGGGAACCCGGGTCATCAATGTGCCGCTCACCCTGAACCTCCCCACCGTGACCGTCGTGACGCCCCATGTGGTCTACTCCGGTTCCCAGGATGAAATGGTGATCCGCGGCAACGGTTTCCTTCAGGCAGCCGCCCCCCAGGTCACGTTCGGGGGACAAACCCCCACCTCCATCGAGGTGAAGAGCGACACCGAGCTCAGGGTCGTCCCCCCCGCTGGTCTCACACCGGGTACCGTCAAGGTGGCTACGTCGGCCAACATCCTCGGATTGGACCGCAGTGGCAGCTTCGTGGTCAGGAACGCGCCTTCCTACCCGGCCGCGTCGATCCCCTGCACCAGCGACTTCATCGGGCGCCTGCTTTACGACGCCGAACGGGACGCCATCTTCTACTCCTCCGCCGGGTACGTCGGCAGCGGCAAGATCTACCGCACCGCCTACAACGCCTCCACCAGCACTTGGACCACCACCTCCGTGTTTGAACCGGGCCTGTTCGACATCGCCCTCACGCCCGATGGCAAGCACCTCATGGCCCTCCTGGACCGCCAGATCCTCTACCTGGATCCCGTGACCCTGGCCACCGTGGATTTCGCCGATAGCAACCTGCTCAGCGGCAGCGGCACGGGCCACCAGTTCGTCGTCGCAAACGACGGCCTCGCGCTCATGCCCGGCATGGGGGTGAGCTACTCCACGGTCACACGGACCTTCTCGCGGATGCAGAACCTCAACAGCACCATTGGCTTCGCGGACATCAGCGGGGACGGGAGCCTGGCCGTCATGGGGTACTACGACACCGACCCCATCAACTACTTCGAGGCCGCCACCGACACGGTCAAGAAGGCCGACGTCACCGGGTACGTCTTCCCGTGCTCCCTGGACCGCAAGGCCACCAAGGTCCTCATGGGCAACACCATCCGCACGCCCACCATGGTCAAGGTGGGTCAACTCAGCGCCCCGGCCCCATACAACCAACAGGGAGCCTGCCTCAGCCCCGACGGTACCCGGGCCTATATCATCGACCAGCAGGCCTCCTCCGTCCGGGTCTTCGACGTAAGCGGCAATGGTCCCGGCTATCCTGAACTCGCCCAGCTTCCGGTCACCACCAATGGCTACGGGCCGATCCTCCTGACTCCCAACGGCAAGTACCTCTTCGTCTGGGGCAACACCTACAACATCGTCATCCACCCCCTTCCCTAGAGAGGCAGACGCCAGGCGATGGGCCGCGGGAGCGCTACTCCCGCGGCCCATCTCTTTCGGGCTTTCACCGATGGGATTTCCCGAATTTCCTTGGCCTCCCCGACAGATCACCTTCGCCCGGCCCTATGGCGGCTCAGGCTTCTGACTCACACCATCCAGGATTTCCGTGATGACCCTGGACTGGGTGATCCGTGTGTTTCAGGCAGGCCTGTTTAGGTGGTGCCCCGGGCCATTTCGAATTCGATCACCTGGGCCGCTAGGAGTAACCCCAATGGGAAGGCGACCGTCGTTTGGATTTGGCTTCAATTGGCAACACCTGACAACCGCCATTGCCTAACCGCAGCGTGTTTTAAGAGGGCCAGGTTGGGGCCAGTCAGCTACGTCGCTAGATGGCTCACATGAATTAGAGGGCAATAACCATGGATTCCACAAAGCAATCAACTATTCGAACTCCCTTGACGTTAGGCCATTACTTCTGGCTAGGAGATCCATCTTCTTGGGCTCCGGGGATAAAATGCTGCCAGTCCGTGATTGGCTTTTCCCTCATGGTATGCAACCCAAGTAGAGACAATCCGGATTCAGCAATTCCATCTTGCCAACCAAACCTGTCCTAGGCGCGGACCCCAACCTGCCCGGATCCCACCATGAAACGGACAATGCTGAATAGGCCCCTCCCACCACCGCGCGGCCAGGTAAGGGCCGGGCAGTTGCGTCGCACGGTCTCACAGCTGTTCAACCGACCCACTCGAGGAGTTAGACGATGACCAGTTCCATTCGCACCTGCCTCTGGTTCCGAGATGGACGAGGCCTGGAAGCCGCTGAGTTCTATTGTTCCCTCATCCCCGGCAGCCGGATCGAAACAGCCTTCCACGGCGACAATGGCTATGGCGCCTTCTCGGTAATCGACTTTTCTTTGGGCGGCGTGCCTTACCAGATACTGGATGCTGGGCCGATGTTCACGCTGACCGAGGCGGTCTCCATCTCGGTCGCGACCGACGACCAGAGCGAAACGGATCGCCTCTGGGCGGCGCTCACCCAAAATGGCGGCGAGGAAACCGCCTGCGGGTGGCTCAAGGATCGATATGGAGTGTCGTGGCAGGTGTACCCGCGGCGGGTGATAGAATTGACGACGAGTTCCGACAAGGGTGTGTCCGCCAAGGCGATGGCGGCGATGATGAAACAAAGAAAAATCGATATCGCAGAGATCGAAGCTGCGATTCGTGGCTAGATTTCATGGCAACACCATTGAGCGGAGTCCTGGGGTGATTGCACTACCTGCAATGCCGACGAGCAGAATCCTAATGTTCCGGCGGCTGATTATCTACACGCTTGCCGGACTGCTGATCTATTACCACATCTATACCCTGTGCGATCTGTATCTGGGCGCCGGGACCAGTGTTCACACATCATTCGAATACGTGCAATCGGCCCTTCGGGCAGTGATCACGCTTAGCTTGCTGCTCGTCGTGTTTGGCATCCGCTGGGCATTGTGGGGAATGTGGGCTGGTATCACTGGGCTTATTGCAACCCACTATTGGGCGCATTTCGGCCACCTTCCCGTTGATTTCACCAAGGGTAGGCATCCCCTCTCTTATCTTAAGGGGTTTATTTTCCCGACAATCATAACCTTGGCGTTCCAATCTTCAAGCCGGGTAGGCGATTCAAACCCAAAAGCCTGACCAGGGCAGCTTTTGAAGGAAGGGAACAGTAAGGAGGTTTCGTCCATGCCGATTGATTGTATTTTCAGCTCTATGCCTTTCCCTTCAAAGCGCTGACCCCAATAGCGTCATTCTGGGTGTCCACGCTGGCTCCAGATCCATGGCCTCGGAAGTACATTGTATCTCGCCACCTTTGAGGAGCTTGGCCCTAGGTTCAGCCTCCAGGCTTACAGAATCGCTCCTGCGGATTCCATTTCAAGCAACGCGTCCACATCCTTCAGCATCGGAATTGGTTATTCAAACAAGCTCTATCTGGACTATGAAAGGCTAAGCGAACCCACGAATTATCCAGACTCGTTTGGCAATGGATACGGGATCAAATTGGGTGGTGGATACGATATCAAATCCGAGATTTTTCCATTCAACATTGGTGGTTTTGTTGCTTACCGGTCGGGAAACAATCATTCAAAGGTCGAAGTTGGAGTCCAATTATCGTGCGTGGTTCCTTTCTAGCAACCATAGCCCAGCCATCAAGATATCGGTTTCCTCGGATACGCCAAATCCACAGGGTCCGTATTCCGGAAAGCAGGAAGCGGCAGGGTTGAAAGGCCCACGGCCGCAGCCTCCCCCAGCCCACGGGGCGCCGTGGGCTGGGTTCGGGAAAAGAGCAGAGCCGAGGAAGCGGCGCCGAAGGTTTGCCTACGGCGCGGGCGGTGGCTCCGCCGCCGGTGCGACCAGCGGCGCCCCCGCACCCCAGGCGCGGACCTCCACGGCCTGGCTTGGGGCCTTGGCGCGGGCCTCGCGGATCTTCTGGATGGCTTCGCCGGTGCTCGGGTCCTTGGGGGCCGTGCCGGGCTTGAAGGCCAGCTTCACGATGTCCGTGGGCTGGGTGGCGCTGGTGGCGATGAGGCCGGTGTAGCGGTCCACGTCCACCCACTCCATGCCCTCGGGCGCAGGGAAGTCCTCCTTGGGGGTGGATGGCAGGGCCGCCTTCATGAAGTCCACCCAGATGGGAAGGGCGACCTTGGCGCCGTCGGCACCGCGGAAGATGGTCTTCTTGGCGTCCAGGCCCACCCACACCCCGCAGGTGATGCGGGTGGAGAAGCCCAGGAACCACGCGTCAGTGTGTTCGTCGGTGGTGCCGGTCTTGCCGGCCACGGGCCAGTTGAGCTCGTTGGACTTGGCGCCGGTGCCGCGCTGGGCCACGCCCTGGAGGCACTGGATGAGCTGGAAGTTCGACATGGGGTCGATGACCTGCTCCCCGGGGCCCTGCTCGTAGTTCTCCAGGACCCTGCCGGAACGGTCGACGATCTTCTTGATGAGGAAGGGCACGGGGGCCTGGCGGCCGCCGTTGGCGAAGGTGGCGTAGCCCCGCACCATGTCCTTGAGGGTCAGGTCGGAGGCCCCCAGGGCGAGGCTGGGGTAGGGATTCAGCTTGCCGGAAAGGCCCGCGGCCCGGGCGAAGGACACGACGTTGTCGATGCCGGCGGCCTCGAGGGTGCGCACGGCGGCGACGTTGCGGGAATCACGCAGGGCTTCCCAGACGGAGATGGGACCCCAGAAGTCCCGCTCGTAGTTCTTGGGTTCGTACACCTGGACGTCGAAATGGAAGCGGGTGGGGACGTCCTCCACGACGGTGGCGGGCGTCAGGCCGCGGGTGAAGGCGGTGCCGTACACGAAGGCCTTCATGGTGGAACCCACCTGGCGTTCGGCCTGCCAGGACCGGTTGAACATGGACCGCTTGAAGTCGTAGCCGCCCACCATGGCGCGGATCTCCCCGGTGGCGGGGTCCACGGCCAGGAGCGCGCCCTGCACTTCAGGCTCCTGGTCCAGCTCCAGTTTGGTGGGGACGCCTTCGTCATTGGCCTGCTTCACGATGAACAGCGGGGCGGAGCCGCGCACCAGGATGGTGCGGGCGGCCTTGCCGGCCCAGGCGAAGGCGGAATCGGGGACGTCCAGGACGGTCTTGCCGATGCGCACCTCGGCGCCGGCGGGCTTCCAGCCCAGGATGATGCCCCGGACCGAGTCGCCCTCCTCGAAGAACCGCTGCCAGCCCTGCATCTGGGCCTTGTCGGGGTCGCCCACGAACTGCACGCCCTCCTTGCGGAAGCCCCGGCGCCGGTCCACGGCGCGCAGGCCGTTCTGCACGGCGGTGTTGGCCGCGGTCTGCCACACGGAATCGATGGTGGTGGTGACCTCGAGGCCGCCTTCCAGGACCTTGTCCTTGCCATACTTGCGGTAGAGGTACTGGCGCACCTCCTCCACGGGGTAGGGCGCCACGGCCTCCTCCCGGGAGTTCTCCCGGGCCAGGCGCACGGGGCGGTCGCAGAGGGCCTGCAGGTCGGCTTCCTTGATGTAGCCTTCGGCGGCCATGCGCCGCAGGACATGGTTCCGGCGGGCGCGGGCGGCGGCCCTGGCCTTGGGATCGGGATTGTAGGGGTTGTACCAGTTGGGGTTCTGCACAAGCCCGGCCAGGAGGGCGCATTCCTCCACCGCCAGCTGGGGGGCGCTCTTGCCGAAGTAGAACTGGGACGCGGCCTCGATGCCGTAGCGGCCACCGCCGAAATAGACCTCGTTGGCGTACTGCTCGAAGATCTGCTTCTTCGTGTAGGCCTTCTCCAGCTTGCGGGCGAGGATGATCTCCTTGAGCTTGCGGTCCAGGCGCTTCTGGCGCTTGGCGGTGACGGTGCGCACCAGCTGCATGGTCAGGGTCGAAGCCCCCTCGCGCCGGCGCCCGAAGCTTACGACGAAGTTGAACCCGGCCCGGAGCAGGCCCCGGGTGGACACGCCGCCGTGGTTCATGAAGTCGGAGTCCTCCGTGGCGATGATGGCGCCCACGAAGGCCCGGGGAATATCGCCGAAGGGGATGACGACGCGGTTCTCCTCCGCGAAGACGCCGATGACGTCACCGTTGCGGTCCAGGACCTTCGTGATGGTCTTGGGCACCCGCAGGGCGAAGTAGGTGAGGAAGCTGTCCACGTCCCGGCTCATGATGGACCAGGCGATGGTCAGGGCGATCCCCGAGACGGTCGCGAGGGCCAGGGTTGCCCATGCGAGCTTCTTCCAGGGCACCCTGAACCTGGGCTTGCGAGCTTTCCGAGAGTTCTCCGCTTTCGTGGCCATGCACCCAGGGTAACCTAAGGGCATGGTCCGACCCACCCTCGTAATCGTTGCGAAATCCAGGTCCCCCTGGCTCGCCAAGGGCCTCGCGGACGTCGTCCCGCCCTTCCTGGCCCGGGGCTGGGATGTGTGGGCCCATCCCAAGATCCAGCCCGCCTGGATAACTGCTGGCCTGCCAGTGGAAGCCTTCCACGGCGACCCCGCCTACGGGGCCGCCAACCCCGCCCCGGACCTGTGCCTGGCCCTGGGGGGGGACGGCACCCTCCTCACCGCCGCCCGGCACGTGGGCATGCGGGGCGTCCCCATCCTGGGCATCAACCTGGGCTCCCTGGGCTTTCTCACCTCCCACCCCTCCGACGCGGCCCGGGAGGTCATCGAGACGTATTTCAAGGGGACCTTCCGCCCCGAGACCCGGACCATGCTCCACGCCCAGGTGGTGCGCGGCGGGCAGGTCATCGGGGGCCGGCCGGCCCTGAACGATGCGGTGGTCAACAAGGGCGTCGTGGCCCGGATCATGGAGTTCCGGATCCAGGTGGACGGCCGCGACGTGGCCTCCGTCAAGGCCGACGGGCTCATCGTGTCGACCCCGACGGGGTCCACGGCCTACTCGCTGTCGGCGGGGGGCCCCATCCTCCACCCGGCCCTGGAGGCCTGGGTGATCTCGGGGATCTGCCCCCATTCCCTCACCCTACGCCCCATCGTCGTGCCCTCCCACCTGCCCCTGTCCATCGCCATGGACCGCACGGAGGACGCCCACCTCACCCTGGACGGACAGCTGGAGATGGAACTCCACGCCGGCGACCGCCTCGAGCTCAGCCGGTCCGAGCGCACCATCACCCTCCTCCAGAATCCCGAAACGACCTTCTTCACGCTCCTGGGCGAGAAACTGCACTGGTCCGACCGGTGAAAGCCGGACGCACCGCGAACGGAGCCCAATGCTCCACCTGATGAGACTGGTTCTCCTGATTCTCGCCCTGGCGCCCACCCTCCTGGGCGGCGCCGGCGAGATGGGGATCCCTTTCATCAGGAACTTCCGCCCCAGGGAATACGGCGCCGAAGCCCAGAACTGGGCCGTGGTGCAGGACGCGCGCGGGATCGTCTTCGTGGGCAACAACCAGGGCGTGCTGGAGTTCGACGGCGCGCGCTGGCGCCTGATCACGACCCCGCGGGGCGGCCCGGTGAGGTCCCTTGCGGTCGGTCCCGACGGCCGGGTCTACGTGGGCGCCCTGGGCGAATTCGGCGTGCTGGCCCCCGACGCCTCCGGGCGCCTGGGCTTCTCGCTCCTCAGCGGCAACCTGCGGACCTGCCCCGAGTTCACCGATGTGTGGACCACGGCGGCCACGCCCCGGGGCATGCTCTTCCAGTGCCGGGAGGCCCTGTTCCTCCTGGAGGGCGGCCAGATCCGGGAATGGAAGGCCGCCACCTCGTTCCACACGTCCTTCGCGGTGGATGGCCGGATCTTCGTGCGGGAACGGGAGGTGGGGTTGCTGGAACTCAAGGGCGACGGCCTGACCCTGGTGGAGGGCGGCGCCCGGTTCCGGGACGAGAGCGTCTTCGCCATGGCGAGCCTGGAAGGCCCGGACGGCGCCGGGGGCGTGCTGGTGGGCACCCGCAACATCGGCCTCTTCCGGCTGGCGGGGGGGACCCTGACGCCCTTCCCCACCGCCGCCGATGCCTACCTGAAGGCCAACGCCCTCTATCAGGGCAGCCGGCTCACGGACGGCACCCTGGCCCTGGCCACCATCCGGGGCGGCGTCCTGTTCCTGTCCCCCGCGGGCAAGCCCCTGGGCATCCTGGACCGCTCCGCGGGACTCATGGGGGACAACGTCAAGCAGACCTTCGCCGGCCAGGGCCCCTCCCTGTGGCTGGCCCTGGACACCGGCATCGCCCAGGTGGAATGGCCCTCCCCCTTCACCTCCTTCGATGACCGCCTGGGCCTCGTGGGCCAGGTCTGGGACCTGGCGCGCCACCGGGGGATCCTCTACGCCGCCACGGGCCAGGGCCTCTCCGCCCTCGACGAGGCCAGGACCCCCCTGCCCCATCCCGTCTTCCGTTCCATCGAAGGGCTCTCGACCCAGTGCTGCTGCCTGCTGTCCATGGACGGCGAACTCCTGGTGGGTTCCTCCCAGGGCATCTACGCCGTGCGGGGCGGCAGGGCGGTCCCCCTGAGGCCCTCGACCGTCACCGCCATCGCCCTGCTCCGGTCGAAACGGAACCCCGCGCGGGTGTTCGCGGGGCTTCAAGGCGGTTTCGTCACGCTCCGGCGCGAACCCCGGGCACCCGGGGGCTGGGTGGACGAGGGCGCCATTCCCGGCCTTCACGGCGACTACACCGCCATGGCGGAGGAGAGCGACGGGACCCTCTGGCTGGTCACGGGCAACGACCGCATGACGCGGGTCCGGTTCCCCGCGGCCTGGAAGGGCGGCCCCGATCCCGAGATCCATTTGGACGTCTTCGGGGCCGATCATGGCCTGGAGGGCGTCGGGGTAACCTGCGCCGCCACCATCCGGGGCAACCTCGCCGTGGGCACCCGCAAGGGCGTCTTCCGCTTCCGCCGCGATCAGGTGCGCTTCGAGCCCCATCCGCTCTTCGGGGGCATCTTCGCGGACGGGCGCATCTCCATCCGGGCCATCCGCGAGGACGACCGCGGCCGCATCTGGATGGCCGCCACCGAGGAGGCCCGCCGCCTGGACATCGCCGGCTTCGCCCGGTCCGACGGCACCGGCGGCCTCGTGTGGGAGGCCCGCCCCTTCCAGCGCCTCGGGGACAGCCCCGTGCAGGCCATCCTCCCGGAACCGGAGGGCGTGGTGTGGTTCGGCGGCCCCGGCGGGGTCCGGCGCTACGATCCCGCGACCCTGGCCGCCGGCGGCCCCCAGGTCTTCGCGGCCCAGGTCCGCAAGGTGGTCCAGGGCGGAACCCGCCTGATCCATGCCGGGGAGACCGCCCTGGGACCCGCGCCCCGCCTGGCCTTCCGTGACGGCCCCCTGCGGTTCGAGTTCTCGGCGCCGGCCCCGGGCGGCAACCTGCACTACCAGGTCCACCTGGACGGCTTCGACCGGGACTGGTCGGCCTGGAGCACTGAGGCCCAGAAGGAATACACGAGCCTTCCCGCCGGAACCTACACCTTCCGGGTGCGGGCCGAGGACGCCCAGGGCAACCTCAGCGCCGAGGCCAGCTTCCCCTTCAGCGTGGCCCCTCCGCTCTTCCTGGCCTGGTGGGCCTGGGGCGTCTACGCCCTGGTCCTGGGGTCGGCGGTGTGGGCCTTCCAGCGGACCCGCACGCGCCGGCTTCTCAACCGCAACGCCTTCCTCCATGCCCGGATCACCGAGGCCACCTGGGAGGTCCAGGACCGCGAGAAGCGCCTGGGGCGGCAGGCCGCGGACCTGGCCCGCATGAACGCCGAGCTGCGCTCCCTCAACCAGCACAAGGACCAGCTCATGGGGATCGTGGCCCACGACCTCCGCAACCCCCTGAGCGGGCTCATCCTGATCCTGGAGTTGGTGGCCGAGGAGACGGACCTGGACCTGATCCACCAGAAGATCCAGCTGGCTCTGAAGGCCAGCGAGGACATGCGCAGCCTCATCGCCCACTTCCTCGACATCTCCGCCATCGACGCGGGCCGGATCCGCGTGGACCTGGAACCCCTGGACGCCGCCGGCTGCATCGTGGACGCCACGGCGCGCTTCGCCGGGCCGGCGCGGACCAAGGGCATGCTCCTGGAGCACATCCTTCCCGAGGAGCCGGTGACGGTCCTGGGTGACCGCCGCTTCCTGCGCGAGACCCTGGACAATCTCATCTCCAATGCCCTGAAGTTCTCCCCCGAAGGCAGCCGCATAACCCTGCGCCTGACGGAGGAGAACAACCTGGCGCGGTTCTCCGTGGAGGATCAGGGACCGGGCCTCCTACCGGACGACCACATACGCCTGTTCGGTAGGTTCGCCCGGCTAAGCGCCCGGCCTACGGGGGGGGAGTCCTCGGTGGGCCTCGGACTGTCCATCGTCAAGCACCTGGTCGAGACCATGGGCGGCCGCATCTGGGTGGTGAGCGAACCGGGCCAGGGAGCGGCCTTCAAGGTCGAACTGCCCCTGGCTAAGCGGTAATCAGAGCCCGCCGCGGAGGTTGGCGCCCGTCCACCAGCAGCCCTCTTTCTCCTTGAGGAGCGCCACCACGCGGCCCCCGTGGACACCGGCCACCGGCGCCTCGGGATCGGGGAAGCCTTCGGGCAGGGCCCAGGCCGGGCCCTCGAGCTCGCCCAGGGGTATGGGACGGCCGTGGAGCAGGTGGTCGGCTTCCACATCCGAGATGCGGCGCACCTTGCACCAGGGCAGCAGGTCGCCGCCTTCCAGAAGGCGCCGGTTGCCGCTGCCCGGGTCCTCCCAGGGACCGATGGCCGTGCGGGTCAGGGCCGAGAGATGGGCCGGGCATCCCAGGCTGCGCCCGATGTCCCGCGCCAGGGAGCGCACGTAGAAGCCGCCCCTGCAGGTGATGCGCAGCCAGGAGCGCCCGGGGGCCTCGTGGCGTTCCCACGCCGCGGAATGGAGATACACCCGCGAGGGGCGCATCTCGAAGACTTCGCCCCGGTGGGCCTTCTTGTAGGCGGCCTCGCCGTCGATCTTCTTCGCGCTGGTGGCGGGGGGGATCTGGTCGGTCCAGCCCAGGAAGGGCTCCAGGACGCCCTCCAGGGCCTCCAGGGCGGGCGTGGGGCCCTGGGCGACCACCAGGCCCTGATGGTCCCCGGTGTCGGTCTCCTCGCCCCACTCGAGGCGGGCCAGGTAGGTCTTGGGAAGGGGATGGAGCAGTTCCATGAGGCGCGTGGCCTGGCCGGCCAGAACCAGCAGGAGGCCGTCGGCGAAGGGGTCCAGGGTGCCGCCGTGGCCCAGGGCGAATTTCTTCAGCCCGGCTTCGTAAGCTTCGTGCTTGAAGCCGCGCACCACGTCGAAGCTGCTCTCCCCCACTTCCTTATGGACGAGGTGGATGCCGGGGTTCAAGCTTCGTCCTCGGGAACGGGCGGCCTGGCCGCCTCCTCCTCACGGATCTGGGCGAACAGGGCCTCGATCTTGTTGCCCTCCTCGAGCGTGGCGTCCGGGAAGAACTGCAGTTCGGGCACGCGGCGCATCTTGAGGTTCTTGGCCAGGTGGGTGCGCAGGAAGCCCGCGGCACGGCCCAGGGCCTTGCGGGAGCGGTCCAGCTGGCCCTCGTCGCCCAGGACCGTGTAGTACACGCGGGCGATGCTGCGGTCCCCGGTGATGCGCACGGCCGTAAGGGTCAGGAACCCCAGGTCGGGATCCCGCAGCTCGCGCTGGATGAGGGTCGATAGCATGAAATGGAGCTGGTCTTCGATCTGCTGGGGGCGGAGCATGGGCGTTCCTCTGGGAACAGTGTAACCGCCCGCCGTGAGAGGATGGTCACGGGAGGGTCGCGTGCGGGAGTGGTTCCAGGACTGGTTCGATCAGGATTATGCGGCCATCTATTCCGGCCGCGGGCCGGAGGAGGCCGAAGCGGCCGTCGCCATGGCCCTTTCCCTGGCGCCGGAACTGGCCCGGGGGCCCGTCCTTGATCTGGCCTGCGGCTCCGGGAGGCACCTGGCCGTCCTGCGGCGCACCAACCCCCTCGCCTTCGGCCTGGACCTCTCCCGCGACCTGCTGGAACTGGCCCCCGGTGAGTTGCGGGGCTGGCTGCTGCGGGGCGACATGCGCGCCCTGCCGGTGCGCGAGGGTTCCCTAGTAGGCATCTGCATGTGGTTCACGCCCTTCGGCTACTTCTCGGACGAGGACAACCGGTCGCTCCTCCTGCACCTGCGCCGGCTCCTGGCGCCGGGCGGGATCCTCCTGCTGGACTACATGAACGCCCAGCACGTGCGGGCCAACCTCGTCCACGAGGACGAGGCCCTCCACCACGGGCTGCGCGTGGTGAGCCGCCGGTCCGTGGAGGGGCATCGCCTGGTCAAGCGCATGGTGCTCACACGGCTGGACACGGGGGCCACGCGCAAGGTCACGGAATCCGTCCGCCTGTACGAGCCGGGGGACCTGCGTGCCATGGCCCGGGAGTGCGGCCTGGACGTCGTGCACGAGGCCGGAGACTACGGTGGCGAGCCGTTCCGGGAGGCCTCGTCGCCGCGGTGGATCGGCTTCCTGCGGCCGAATGTTGTAGAATGGCCTTCATAGACGAAAACAAGGAGGACAGCATGTCGTTCAGGACCCTCAGGGACATCAAGGTAGAAGGCCATCGTGTTTTCCTCCGCGCCGATCTCAACGTTCCCATCAAGGAAGGCGTGATCAAGGACGCGACCCGCATCAACGAGACCATGGCCACCCTCACGCATCTCCTGGAGCACGGCGCCTCCGTGGTCCTCTGCTCCCACCTGGGCCGCCCCAAGGGCGAAGGCTTCGAGGCGGAATTCAGCATGGCCCCCGTGGCCGAGTACCTCAAAGGCAAGGGCCTCGACCTGCGCCTGGCCAGCGGCGTCACCGGCGAGAAGGTGGAAGCCGAAGCCGCGGCCCTCAAGCCCGGCCAGGTCCTCCTCCTGGAGAACCTGCGCTTCGACAAGGGCGAGACCAAGAACAAGCCCGAGTTCGCCCAGGCCCTCGCGCGCCTCGCGGACACCTACGTGGACGACGCCTTCGGCGCCTCCCACCGCGCCCACGCCTCTGTGAGCGGCATGGTGCCCTTCATGCCCGCGGGCCGCGCCGTGGCGGGCTTCCTCATGGAGAAGGAGCTCAAGGCCCTCGGCAAGGTCATGCACGACCCCGAGAAGCCCCTGCTGGCCGTCATGGGCGGCAGCAAGGTCTCCGACAAGATCGACATCATCCGCCACTTCTTCGGCAAGGCCGACGCCATCCTCATCGGCGGCGCCATGACCTTCACCTTCCTCAAGGCCAAGGGAATCGCCATCGGCAACAGCCTCTGCGAGGATGACAAGCTCGAGCTGGCCACCGCCCTCATGAAGGAATCCGAGGCCGCCGGCACCCGCCTCCTGCTCCCCTCCGACCACGTGGTGGCCGCCGCCATCTCCGCGGACGCGGAATGCGACATCACCCAGGACGCCGCGGTGCCCGACGGCAAGATGGGCCTGGACATCGGCCCCGAGACCGTCGCCGCCTACGCCGGCGAGATCCGCAAGGCCCGCACCATCCTCTGGAACGGCCCCATGGGCGTGTTCGAGCTGGAGCCCTTCGCCAGCGGGACCCTCACCATGGCCGAGGAGATGGCCGACGCGGCCGACAAGGGCGCCTTCGTGGTGGTGGGCGGCGGCGACAGCGTCTCCGCGGCCAACAAGGCCGGCGTCACCAAGCGCATGAGCCACGTCTCCACGGGCGGCGGCGCCAGCCTGGAATTCCTCAGCGGCCTCGAACTCCCCGGCGTCGAAGCCCTTCGCTAGAAAGAAATCCCCATGAAACTCGTCATTGCCAACTGGAAGATGAACCACCTCCGGCGGGATGCGGAAGCCTTCTGCGCCACTCTGCTGGCCTCCTACAAGCCCGTGGAGGGCGTGGTCGCCGGCATCGCCCCGCCCTATCCCCTCCTGCCCGTCCTGGCCCGGCTCTGCGCCGGCAGCCCGGTGCGCCTCTACGCCCAGAACGCCCACGCGGAAGCCCGCGGGGCCTACACCGGTGAAGTGAGCATGGCCCAGATCCAGGACGCGGGCTGCACCGCGGTCCTCCTGGGCCACAGCGAGCGCCGCCAGTACTGCGCCGAGACCGAGGCCACCCTCCTGCCCAAGATCAAGGCCGCCTGCGCCCAGGGCCTGCTGCCCATGCTCTGCATCGGCGAGACCCTCGCCCAGCGTGACGCCAACGAGACCCTGGACGTCCTGCGCCGGCAGCTGGCGATCCTCCCCGAGGCCGCGCCGGAGTCCCTGGCCATCGCCTACGAGCCCGTGTGGGCCATCGGCACCGGCCGGGTCGCCACCGTGGCCCAGATCGCCGAAGTGCACGCCTTCATCCGCAAGGAGCTCACGACCCTCCTGGGCGCGGCCGGTGCGGAGGTTCCGATCCTCTACGGCGGCAGCGTGACCCCGGACAACTTCGCCGAGATCATGCGCGTTCCCCACGTGGCCGGCGGCCTGGTGGGCGGCGCCAGCCTCGACGCCTCGAAATTCCTCAAGCTGCTCGAGATCGCCGGCGCCTGATCACCAGCGCGACAAACCGAAAAGCCCCCTGACGACCTGTTCCAGAACGGACTCGCCCAGGGGGCTTCGCACGGGTTCGTCGATCCAGGGGCTGTGGGCGGGGATGTCGGCAACCACCACCTGGCGGCGCTTGTCCTCCAGTTCCTGGAGCTCCCGCTGGCGGCTCTTGTCGAGGCCCCCGGCTTCGATGAACTGCAGGACCCGGCGCAGCTCGTCCCGGTCGAACCAGAGGCCATGGTCCTTGCAGACGTCGAGGATGGCGCCCGAGGTGCGGCCGTAGTTGGTGCGGTTCATGAACTTGCCGCAGCAGGGGCAGGGCCGGTAGCGGATCTCCTCGGCCTGGATGACTCCGTGGGGTGCTTCGCCCGGGAGCGCGCCCAGGACGCCGCCCCGCTCCTCGCGGTCGCCGGCGATCTTCTCGAAGGCGGCCTGGGCCACCCACACGCCGCCGCAGGTGTGGCACTGGTCCAGCTGCGCATCGCCCACGGCCGAGGCGAAGAGCTTGGCCTTGCACCCCGGGCAGGTGAGGTCCGTGTGGGTCTCCACGTCCCGGCGGATCTCCGCGCCGCACCGGGAGCAGTGCCGGGCATTGATGGACACGGTGCCCATGCAGTGGGGGCAGGCCACGGTGGCCAGCTGGCTGCTGCAATAGGGGCAGCGCAGGTCGTTCTCGCCGACGGCGGCTCCGCAGGACTGGCAATGCAGCGTTCCGGCTTCCATGGTCTGACCTCGAAGCTCAAGGATGGAACACCCAGGCCTACCCCGGCAAGACAGCTTAATCCCGACCGGATAAGATGGTTTTGGAGGCAGGGATGCTCATTCTGATGGATCAGGGCGCGACGCCGGAGCATGTGGGGGCCGTCATGGCCCTCCTGGAGGCGGCCGGGATCCGGGCCTACGTGCAGGAGTCCCCCGCCGCCACGAGCATTCTCGCCCCCCATGCCTCCCAGGTGCTCAAGGCCGACCGCATCGAGCCCATGGACGGTGTCAACCGCGTGGTGCCCATCACCTCCCCCTTCAAGCTGGCCTCCGCGGACGCCGCGCCGGGCCGGACCGTCGTGGACGTCCGGGGCGTGAAGATCGGCGGCCGGGACTTGGCCCTCATCGCCGGCCCCTGCGGCGTGGAGAGCCGGGAGCAGCTGTTCACCGTGGCGCGCTACGTGGCCGAAAGCGGCACGCGCCTGCTGCGCGCGGGCGCCTACAAGCCCCGCACCAGCCCCTACGCCTTCCAGGGCAAGGGCCTGGAGGCCCTGGACCTGCTGGAGGAGGTGCGCCGGGAGTTCGACCTGGGCATCGTCACCGAGGCCACCGAGGTGGAGACCTTCGACGAGGTGGAGCGCGTGGCGGATCTGGTCCAGATCGGGGCGCGGAACATGCAGAACTTCGCCCTCCTCAAGCGCGCTGGCCGCTCCACCAAGCCCGTCCTGCTCAAGCGGGGGCTGTCGGCCACGCTGGAGGAATGGCTCTTCGCGGCGGAGTACGTGCTCAGCGAAGGCAACCGCAACGTCATCCTCTGCGAGCGCGGCATCCGCACCTGGAGCGCCCACGCCCGCAACACCCTGGACGTCTCCGTCATCCCCGCCGCCAAGGCCCTCACCCACCTCCCCGTCATCGCGGACCCCAGCCACGCCACGGGCCGCCGGGACCTGGTGATCCCCTGCGCCCGGGCCGCGGTGGCCGCCGGCGCCGACGGCATCATGGTGGAGACCCACTGCCAGCCGGGGCAGGCCCTGAGCGACGGACCCCAGGCCCTCCTGCCCTCGGACTTCTTCCAGCTGGTGGGCCAGGTCACCGGGATAAGGGACCTGCTCCTCAAGGATCACCCCGGGGCTACGTTCTGCTTCTGATTCAGCGGCCGTCCAGTTCCGCTGCGACCCAGGCGGCGTCCATGATTTTCACGAGCGCCTCGCGGATGGCCCTGACGTCCACGGCGATGGAGCGCTTCGTGGTGCCGTCGTAGATGTAGTACCCGGCCTGGGCCTCGATGTTGCTGTCGAAGTTCAGCCCCACCAGTTCGCCCTTGGCGTTCACCACCGGGCTGCCGCTGTTGCCGCCCACGGTGTCGCAGGCGTAGGCGAAGTTGAAGGGGGTGGCCAGGTCCAGGCGGTCCTTGCGGTCCCACCAGCGCTGGGGCAGCGCCCAGGCGCCGGCGGAGGCTTCGGGCCCCCAGGAGGCGGCGCGGTCGTAGAGGCCGTAGAAGGTGGTGAAGGGCTGGATGAGGGTGCCGTTGGCGGGGTACGTGGCCACGGGGCCGTAGGTGAGGCGCAGGGTGGAGGTGGCGTCGGGATACATGGACGTTCCGTAGACCTTGAACCGCGCGGTGGCGATGCGGCCGCCGTGCTCGTCCAGGACGCTCTGCACCTCGGCCTGGCTGCGCTCGCGCACGGCCCGGTTCAGGGGTTCCAGGGTGCGGGCCAGGACCACCAGGGGGTCCTGACAGGCGGCCAGGGCCGCGGTGCCGCCTTCCATGAGGGCCTTGCGCACGGCGGCGTCCCCCAGCTTCGTGGCGGCCATGGCGGCCCGGGCGGCGGCCTCGGGCGTCCGGCCCGCCAGGACGGCCTTCAGGGAGGGATGGTCCGCGCCCATGACGGCCACGGCATCGGTGAGGCCGGCGGTGAGCTTCACGGTCTCCAGTTCGAGGCTCACGGGGGCCGGGTTGAGGAGGCGCTCCCGGGTGGCCTTGAGGGACCCTTCGCCGAATTCGGCCAGGCGCTTGGTGGCGGGCTTGTCCATCTCCACGGGCATGCGCACCAGGAGGAGGGCGCGGGCCAGCAGGTCCGAACCGAGGATCTCGCGGTCCCCGGCCAGGGGGGCGTCGCCTAGGAGCTCCTTCTGCCGGGCCAGGGCGGCCACGATGCGGTTCCAGCTGTCCAGGGCCGCGGCCTTGAGGGCCGGGTCCTGGGCCACGCGGGCACGGAGTTCGGCTTCGGCGCGGGCCACCCCTTCGAGGTTGCCCGGCTTCACCAGGCCCGAGAGCATGCCCTCCAGGCGCTTGATCCCGTTGTCGAAGCCGTAGATGGTGGTGGCGGCGAGACGGCGGGGCTCGTCACCGCTGGCGGCGTAGGCCTCCAGCACGGCCTTGCGGCGCTTCAGGGAGGCCACGCGCGCGGGGATGCCTGTGTCCCGGGCGTAGGCCATCTTGGCGGCGGTCTCCTGGCGGTAGGTGGCGCCGGGGTGCCCGGCCACGAAGGTCAGGTCGCCGTTGCGCAGGGGCGGGGCGGCGGGGGACAGCCAGGCCTCGGGGTGGTAGGGCTTGTCGTTCTCGTACACCCGGAACATGGCGAAATCCAGGTTCTGGCGGGGGTAGGTGAAGTTGTCGGCGTCGCCGCCGAAGAAGGCCAGCTGCATCTCAGGGGCGGCCACGAGGCGCACGTCCGTGAACTTGCGGTAGCCGTAGAGCCAGTGCTGGCCGCCGTGGTACAGGGTCACGGGCTGCCAGGTGAGGCCGGAGGCCTCCTTCGCCTTGATCATGGCCGAGATGGCGTTCCGGCGCGCCACGAGGGCATCGGCTTCGGCAAGGCCGGCCGTGGCCTTCTCCACCTGGGCCGTCACGTCCTCCGTGGCCACGAGCATCTGCAGCTCGGCACCGGGGATCCGCAGTTCCTGTTCCCGCGAGCCCGCCGCGAAGCCGGCGCGGATGAAGTCCCTGCCCGCGGTGGAGAGCTGCTGGATGAAGGCCCGTCCCATGTGGTGGTTCGTGAGCACCAGGCCGTCCCGGCTCACGAAGGAGGCCGTGCCCCCGGACATGCGCAGGGTGGACACCTGGAGCCGGTGCAGCCAGGCCGCGTCAGGGGCGAAGCCGTACGACGCCTTCATGCGCGCCACGGGCAGGTTGTCGAAGGTCCACATGCCCTCGTCGGCGCGGACGGGGGCGCCGGGAAGGAGGGCGGCAAGGGCGAGGACAAGGGACTGTGGGCGCATGGGGACTCCAGATCGGGAAACCGCTGTCTACCTCGTAATAGGATATACCAGGATACCGCGGTTCCGCCCGCCAACCGGGTCGGACCTATGGTTCGCCGCCCTGCCCCTCCGGTCAGGATGCGTGGATCAGGCCGTTTCCCTGTTCTCGCGGCGATGCTTCAGGGCGGAGCGCACCAGGGCGATGCCCAGGAGAATGCCGCCGCAGACGATGAAGCTGTCGGCGAGGTTGAAGGTCCAGTAGTGCCATCCCCGGAACTCGAAATCCAGGAAGTCGACCACGGCGCCGTGGCGGAGCCGGTCCAGGCCGTTGCCCAGGGCGCCGCCCAGGATCAGGCCCAGGGCGAACCGCTGCAGCGCGGGGGTGGATTCCCGGAGGAATTCCCAGCCGAAGTAGAGGATGGCGGCTGCCCCGGCCACGGAGAACAGGAGCGTGCGCATCAGGGGGGAGGCCCCGCCGAAGGAGCCGAAGATGGCCCCGGGGTTGTAGCCCAGGGTGAGGCTGAACAGGCCGGGAATGACGACCCGGCTCCCGTGGCGCGTGAGGTGGGCCAGGATCCAGGCCTTGGACGCGAAGTCCAGGGCCAGGGCCGCGGCGGGGAGCAGGAGCCAGGGAAGCCGGCGGGTCATGCCATGGCCTTGACGGCGGCGACGCAGCGCGGGCAGAGATCGGCGTCCTCGCCCTCCCCGGCGCCGCCCTTGTGGTTCCAGCAGCGGGGGCACTTCACGCCGTCGTGGGTGGTGACGTCCACGTCAAGGTCCGGGGCGGCCTGCAGGTCGAGGCCGCCGATGACCAGGAGGTCCTCGGGCGATTCGCCCAGCCGGCCCAGGAGGGCCAGGTCGGCGTCGGCCAGGCGCAGGGTGACCTGCGCGTCCAGGCTGGTGCCGATGGTCTTGGCGGCGCGGTGGGGCTCCATGGCGGCCTGCACGGCCTCGCGGATCTCCCAGAAGCGGTCCCAGTCCGAAGCCGCGGGATGGGCGGCGGCGGCGGGGAACCGGCCTTCGAAGACGGAGCCCTCGGTGCCGGGGATGTTCTCCCACACTTCGTCGGCCGTGAAGGAGAGGATGGGCGCCAGGAGGGTGGAGAGGCCCTGGGCCAGCTTCCAGCAGAGGGTGCGGCAGCTGCGGCGGCGGGCGGATCCGGGCTCGTCGCAGTAGAGGCGGTCCTTGATGATCTCGAAGTACCGGCCGGAGAGGTCCAGCTGGCAGAAGGCGTGCAGGGACTGGGCGGCTTCCATGAACTGGTAGTTGCCGTAGGCCTCGCGGACCCGGCCCGCCATGTCGCCGAAGGCGCCCCAGACCCAGGCGTCAAGCGGCGAGAATTCGCTCTCGGGCACCACGTCCACGGCCGGATCGAAATCGGCCAGGGCGCCCAGGAGGAAGCGCAGGGTGTTGCGGATCTTGCGGTAGGCATCGGCGGCGCGCTCCAGGATCTCCTTGGAGATGCGCACGTCCTCGTTGTAGTCCACGGAGGCGGTCCACCAGCGCAGGATGTCGGCGCCGAGGGTCTTCATGACGTCCTCGGGGACGATGACGTTCCCCAGACTCTTGGACATCTTCTGGCCCTTGCCGTCGAGCACGAAGCCGTGGGTGACGACGGTGTCGTAGGGCTTGTCGCCCGTGGCGGCGAGGTTGAACAGCAGGGAGGAGTGGAACCAGCCGCGGTGCTGGTCCGAACCTTCGAGGTAGATGAACTTGCCGTAGTCGTCCCGGCTCAGTTCGGGATGCGTGTCGCAGACCACCGCGGCGCTCACGCCGGAGTCGATCCACACGTCCAGGATGTCCGTCTCCTTCTGGAAGGCGTCGGCGCCGCACTTGGCGCACACGGCGCCTTCGGGCTTGAGCTGCTCCAGGGGCAGTTCGGACCAGGCTTCGATGCCGCCCTCCTCGATGGCCGCGGCGGCCTTGGCGAAGATGGCGGGGGTGGCCAGGGGTTCGCCGCACTCGGAGCAGCGCAGCACGGTCAGGGGCGTGCCCCAGGCGCGCTGGCGCGAGATGCACCAGTCGGGGCGGCCCGCGATCATGGCGTGAATGCGGTTGCGGCCCTGGGCGGGCACCCATCGGGTGGCGTCGACGCCCTCGAGGCCCAGCTCGCGCAGGGTCTTGCCCTTGCCGGTGAGTTCCTCGTCCATGCCGATGAACCACTGCTCAGTCGCCCGGAAGAAGATGGGCGTCTTGGTGCGCCAGCAGTGGGGGTAGCTGTGCGTGAGCATCTCGTCGTGGATGAGCGCGCCGCTGGCGCGCAGGCGCTCCACCACCAGGACGTTGGTGTCGAAGATGTTCTTGCCCTCGAGCTCGGGGTCGGCCACTTCGGCGGAGAACTTGCCGTCGGCCCCCACCAGCTGCAGGAGGCCCAGGTGGTGGGCGAGGTTGAAGTCGTCCACGCCGTGGTCGGGGGCCGTGTGCACCAGGCCCGTGCCGGTGTCGGCGGTGACGTAGTCGGCCAGGAGCACGGGGGATTCCCGGTCCAGCCAGGCGTGGCGGGCCTTGAGGCTCTGGAATTCCTTGCCCTTGCGGATCTCGCGCACGTGGAGCGGCTGGCCCAGGCGGCGCTGGAAGTCCTCCTGGAGGGAGACGGCCACCAGGAAGTGGCGGTCGCCGCCCTGCACCACGGCGTACTCCATGTCGGGGTGCATGGCGATGGCGAGGTTGCTGGGCAGGGTCCAGGGGGTGGTGGTCCAGATGGGGAGGTACAGGGGGGTGGGCAGTTCCATGCGCCGCGCCTCGGCGTCGGGGACGGGGAAGGCCACGGTGATCGCGGGGCTGGTGCGGTCGGCGTACTCCACTTCCGCTTCGGCCAGGGCCGTGCGGGCGCCGTAGCTCCAGTGCACGACCTTGAGCTTGCGCGTCACCGCGCCGCACTCGAAGAGCCGCGCCAGGAGGCGCACCACGTCGGCCTCGTACCGGGGCTGCATGGTGACGTAGGGGTCCTCCCAGGCGCCCAGGACGCCCAGGCGCTGGAAGCCCAGCCGCTGGGAGTCGATCCACTTCTGGGCGTAGGTGCGGCACTTGGCCAGGAACTCGCTGCGGCTCATCTCCCGGCGCTTGGGGCCGAGGTCACGCTCCACGGCGTGCTCGATGGGGAGGCCGTGGCAGTCCCACCCGGGCACGTAGGGCGATTCGTAGCCCTCCAGCCACAGGGACTTGACCACCATGTCCTTGAGGATCTTGTTGAGGGCGTGGCCGATGTGGATATGGCCGTTGGCGTANNTTCAGGGCGTGGCCGATGTGGATGGCGCCGTTGGCGTAGGGGGGGCCGTCATGGAGGATCCGCCGTCCCTTGCCGTTGCCCGCGGCGTTGTCGGCGCGGCGGCGGGCCTCGACCCGGGCGTAGAGGCCTTCGGCCTTCCATCGCTCGAGCCGCTTGGGTTCCCTCTGGGGCAGGTCGGCCTTCATGGGGAAATCGGTGCGGGGGAGAAAAACGGTATAGCGTTTCCTGGTCGAGTCGGCCACGGCGCCCTCGTGCGCAAAGGGGGTCCACCCGAGGACCCCATGGGTTAAGTTTTCCAGTTAACCAAGGATTCCGGGATCAGTCCAGACGGTAATGGCAACCGCGGGACTCGGGATTCTGCAGGGCGGCCTTCAGGATCAGGCGCGCGCAAATGATCCCGTTGCGCAGTTCAAGTAGGCTCCGGGACAGGGGCGCGGACCGGTAGAAGGCCTCGATGCGGTGGTAGAGGTAGCCCATGTCCCCGCGTCCACGCAGGAGGCGGTCCCGGGTCCGCACGATGCCGGCGTAGTTCCACAGGGTGGTGCGGATGCTGGTCCAGTCCTGCTCCACGAGCAGCGGGTCGGGGTCCAGGCCCGGCGGCACGGGCCGCCACGGCGCGAAGGAGTCCGGTTCGGGCAGCTGGGTGGCGCGGCACTCGAGGGCGGCGCTCTCCCCGGCGCGGTAGCCCCACACGAGGCCTTCCAGGAGGGAGGCCGAGGCCAGGCGGTTGGCGCCGTGGACGCCGGTGCAGGAGACTTCGCCCACGGCGTAGAGGCCCTTCAGGCTGGCCCTGCCCTCCAGGTCGACGGCGACGCCGCCGCAGAAGTAGTGGGCGGCGGGGACGACGNNGATGGGCTGGCGGATGGGGTCGAGGCCCGCGGCGCGGCAGGTGGCCAGGACCGTGGGGAACCGGGCTTCCAGATCCAGCTTCGCCTTGAGCGGCCCCAGGTCGAGGTAGGCGCAGAGGTCGCCGGTGGCGGCCATCTCCTGGAAGATGGCGCGACTCACCACGTCCCGGGGGGCCAGTTCCATCCCCTCGGGGGCGTAGCGGCCCATGAAACGCTCGCCGGCACGGTTCACCAGGTGCGCTCCCTCGCCCCGCAGGGCCTCGGTGAGCAGGGTCCGGGGCTTGCCGGGCACGAAGAGGGTGGTGGGGTGGAACTGGACGTACTCGCAGTTCACGATGCGGGCGCTGGCGCGGTACGCCGCGGCCAGGCCGTCGCCGGTGGCCGAGGCGGGGTTGCTGGTGTGCAGGTAGAGGTAGCCCAGGCCCCCCGTGGCCAGGATGGTGCGCTTGGCCAGGCACATCCGCACCCTGCCCTCGGGATCCAGCACGTAGGCGCCCCACACCTGGATGGGGTCGTAGACGCGCCGGGGATCGCGGCTGTGGTGGGGGACGGTGAGGAGGTCCACCAGGGAATGCCCCTCCAGGAACCGGATTCCGGGATGGGCGCGGACCTTGGCGGAAAGGGCCTCCTGGATGGCGCGGCCCGTGGCGTCCTTCACGTGCCAGATGCGCCGGGCGCTGTGTGCGGCCTCGGCGGTGGGCTCGGGCTCCTGGGTCCCGGTGTGGTCGAAGGGGACGCCCACCTGCTTCCAGAGGAACTCGCGGCATAGCACGGGCCCCTGTTCGGCCAGCAGGGCCACGGCCTCGTGGCGGCAGAGCCCCGCCCCGGCGGCCTCGATGTCCGAGGCCAGGAGTTCGGCTGAATCGTGGGCCTCGGCCGGGGGCAGGCCGATGATGCCGCCCTGGGCATAGGCGGTGTTGGATTCCCCGAGGAAATCCTTGGCCACCACCAGGACATCGGCGCCCGACTCGGCGGCGCGCAGCGCCGCGGAACATCCGGCGATGCCGCCGCCCACGATCAGAACGTCACAGGTGATCACATGTACTCCCATTCGGGCCGCTGGAGGGTCCAGAGCCGCTCCCAGGGAGGCTCCGAGAACCGCTCGCCCTCCCCGTCCTCGAGCGCGGCCAGCCGCGCCCTCATCGTCTCCAGGGTCTCCCCGAGGCGCACCGTGCCCCAGGTCGTCCCGATCTCGTCGCCGACGCCGGCCAGGGCATCCAGGGAGTCCTCCCAGAGGCCCGCCATGCCAGGGGCGTTCTCCAATTGAAGGTGGTGGTACCCGCCGGCCATCAGGATGAGCCCCTGCAGGGCGGTCTTCCCGGGCCCCTCGCTGGCGTTCCACAGCACTTCCAGGGCGTCGTGGCATTCATGGAACAGCGCGGCGTTGAACAGCGAGACGCCCGCGGCCAGAGGGTAGCGCTCGTCCTCCGGCAGCCCCAGGAGAGCCAGGAGGGCCACGCCGGACCTCAGGCTCACCAGGGAGCCCAGGGGTTCCCAGACCCGCTGGGGCACCCAGCCCGTGGGCCCCTTGTCGGCGGTGTCCGGAAAACGGGCGAGGCAGTCGCGCCAGGCACCCTCGGCGCCGGCGGGGCCGGGCCTCAGGGCCACAAGCATGGGTTCGGCCCGGGCCAGGAGGTCGGCCTCGGGGAGGCCGCCGGGGTGCTCCTCCCGGACCTTCGGGGCGCCCAGGATCGCCGGCCAGGCCAGGAGGGCGCGGTCGGCGGGGTCCGCCAGGGCCGCGTGGACCCGCGCGCCCAGGAAACGGAGCACCGGCAGGGGCAGCCGGGGCTGTCGTTGCCAGAACACGGGGGTGCGGGGACTGCAGCTCATCAGGTGAAGTTGCGTTCGGAAAGGCTGATGAATTCCAGGGAGAAGTCGTCGAGTTCCGTCTGCCAGTGCTTGAGCTGGCCCTGGAAGAAGTTGTAGGCCATGAGGGCGGGGATGGCGGCGACGAGGCCCAGGGCGGTGGCCACGAGCGCCTCGGAGATGCCGGGGGCCACCGTGGCGAGGCTGGCGTTGCCGGCGGTGCCGATGCCGTGGAAGGCGTCGATGATGCCCCACACCGTCCCGAAGAGGCCCACGAAGGGGCTCACGGCGGCGATGGTGGCCAGGATGCCCAGGTAGTTCTCCATGCGCCCGATCTCCACGACCGAGGACCTCTGGAGGCAGCGTTCCACGGCCTCCATGCTCTTGATCTGGGGCTTCTGGGCGCTGGCGCCGGGGCCGGGCCGGAGCTGGTAGGTGACTTCCGAATAGCCCGCCGAGAACAGCCCCACCAGGGGACTCATGTCGAATTCAGCTGTCCTGGCCTTGAGTTCGCGCCAGTCGGTGGCCTTGCGGAAGGCGTTCCGGAACCGCTCCGTGGCGCCATGGCTCCGGGTCAGGAGCAGGGCCTTCTGCACGATGATGACCCAGCTCGCGATGGAGAAGACCCCCAGCAGCAGGAGCACCATCCGGGCCACGGTCCCCGCGTGGAGGACCACTTCCCAAAGGTTGACACCCTGACCGGCCAGCATCCCGAAGTACGGCATGACTCCTCCTACAGGGGATTCTACCAAGGCTCGCCGTCCGGTTGTGTTACGGATACACTTAAGCGTTTGGCCCGCCAGGGCGGGCTGAAGTCTGGGAGAAAACAATGATGAACGTCCTCGTCATCGGTACTGGATACGTCGGCCTGGTCGCCGCCGCAGGCTTCGCGGAGGCGGGCCACAAGGTCCTCGGCGTCGACTCCGACGCCGCGAAGATCGACAAGATCCGCCGTGGCATCTCCCCGATCTACGAGCCCGGCCTCGACGAGATGCTCAGCCGCCACCAGGCCTCCGGCACCCTGTCCTTCAGCCTGGACATCAAGGACGGCATCGCCCAGGCCGACGCCGCCTTCATCTGCGTGGGAACCCCCCAGAGCGAGGACGGCAGCGCCGACCTCCAGTACGTGCTGGCCGTCGCCGCCGGCATCGGCGAGGCCATGGCCCTGCGCTCCCCGGACGCCAAGCCCCTGATCGTCGTGGACAAGAGCACCGTGCCCGTGGGCACCGCCGCCCGGGTCCGCGCCACCATCGCCGCCCGCACCGACCGCGCCTTCGAGGTGGTCTCCAACCCCGAGTTCCTCCGTGAAGGCTGCGCCATCGACGACTTCATCCTGCCCGACCGCGTCGTGGTGGGCTGCCGCACGGATCACGCCGAGGCCATCATGAAGGGCCTCTACGGCCCCTTCCTTGAAAAGAGCAAGGGCCAGTGGCTGCGCATGGATCCCCCCAGCGCCGAGCTGACCAAGTACGCCGCCAACGCCATGCTGGCCCTGCGCATCAGCTTCATCAACGAGATCGCGGGCCTTTGCGAGAAGGTCGGCGCCGACGTCGACTACGTCAAGGTGGGCATCGGCAGCGACCACCGCATCGGCAAGTACTTCCTCAACCCCGGCCCCGGCTTCGGCGGCAGCTGCTTCCCCAAGGACCTCCAGGCCCTCCTCAAGGTCGGCCGGGAGAACGCCCACCCCCTGCGCGCCCTGGAGGCGACGGTGGAGGCCAACCGCCACCAGAAGCAGGTGCTTTCCATGAAGGTGAAGAAGTTCTACGGCTGCGACCCGGCCACCCCGTCACCCCTCGCCGGGCGGAAGTTCGCCCTGTGGGGCCTGGCCTTCAAGGCCCACACGGACGACATCCGGGAAGCCATGGCCCTGGAGCTCATCGAGGGCCTCACCGCCCTGGGCGCCACCCTGGTCGTGCACGACTTCGAGGCCATGGACAATGTCCGGGCCAAGGTGGGCGACAAGGTCACCTACGCTCCCGACCCCATGGCGGCCTGCGAGGGCGCCGACGCCCTCCTCATCGCCACGGAATGGCCGGCCTACGCCTCGGCCGACCTGGAGAAGGTGGCCAGCCTGCTCAAGGCCAAGGTCATGTTCGACGGCCGCAACCTCTTCCGCCCCGAAACCATGGCCGCCGCGGGCTGGAACTACCACTCCATCGGGCGCCCAACTGTCAGCCCCGCATAAACTTACCTCCTGGCTGACGAATTGTGCCAACCTGGGTCGGGAATGATTCCGGCCGTTTCGGAATACCCCCGGATTTTGGAGATCGACACATGGGTAACCTCGGTTTGACGGAAATGCTGCTGATCGGCATCCTGCTGCTGATCTTCTTCGGTCCCTCCAAGCTGCCGGAACTGGGCAAGGCCCTGGGCAAGGGCATCCAGGAATTCAAGAAGGCCAGCCGGGAAATCACGGATTCCGTCAAGGACGACACCACCAGCGAGAAGAAATAGGCGTCAGGCGATCTGGGATCCCCAGGGACCCCGCCGCTCCTTCCCCCCACCATGACGACGCCCGACACCCCTCCCAACCAGATGTCCTTCTGGGAGCACCTGCATGAACTGCGGGTGCGGCTCATCCGCAGCCTCTGCATCGTGACCGGGGCCTTCGTCCTCACGTACGCCTACCGCTTCAAGCTGATGACCTGGGCGCAGAAGCCCTTCATCGACACCTACAACCACCACGCCCACCTCCAGGGCGCGGCCGCCGCGCTGCAGCCCGATACCGCCTTCGCCTACACGAGCCTGACGGAGCCCTTCTTCTCCCTCATGCGTCTGGCCATCTGGGCCGCCATCTTCCTGGCGGCGCCCTTCCTCTTCGGGCAGATCTGGGGCTTCATCAAGCCGGGGCTCTACAGCCGCGAGCGGCGTTTCGCCATCCCCTTCGTGCTGGCCACCTCGGCCTGCTTCATCGGGGGGGCGGCCTTCGCCTATTTCAACGCCTTCCAGTTCCTGGGCGACATCCTCTTCAAGGAGGCCATGACCGCCCAGCTGCGCACCAACCTGCACCTTGAGGACTACCTGGATCTCTTCATCTATACGGTGGTGGGCACGGGCCTCATGTTCGAGCTGCCGGTGCTGGTGTTCTTCCTGGCGCGGTTCCGCATCCTCACGGCGAAGTGGCTGCTGAAGTACTGGCGGCATTCGACCATCGCCATCTTCTTCGCCAGCGCCGTGCTAACGCCCGGTGACGTCATCGTCACCACGGTCTTCTTCGGGATCGTGCTGGAGGGGCTGTACTTCATCTCCGTGCTCGTGGCCTGGTTCGCGGCGCCGCGGAAGCCGCGCGAAATCGAGATCATCGACGAAGACTAGGCAGGAAGCGCTGGGAAAACGAAAAGAGTCTTTATTCTTTTTCGGCGACCCTCGGCATCCCCGGCAGAGCTAGGGATTCGCTGGGGTTTCCTGGGCCTTGTCCGGGGGGGTGGGCGTCAGGGGGTTCGGGTACTTCGTCAGGTCCTGGATGCGCTGGTGGACGTCCAGGTAGCACCCCAGGGACTTGGCCAGTTCCTCGCCGCCGTCGGCGGGGGAGGCCATGCGGAAGGCCCACACCTGCCGGCTCATGGTGACGGGGTCCGTGGACACCTGCACATCGGCGCGCTGGAGGCTCGCCAGGCCCTGGTTGAGGGAGGCGCGGGAATGGGGTACGTAGAAGGCCAGGGGGAAGGCCAGGAGCACCGCCACGGCCGGCCAGAACAGGAAGGAAGGTCCCTGGGGCGGGGCGGATTCGCGCCCGGCGGTGGGGGGCATGGACCAGACGTTGGGCCGGTGCTCCTCTGCCTCGGTGGAAACTTCCAGGACGCCGGCCTCCAGGAGCTGGGCGATGATCTTGCAGGTGTCCAGCTCGTCGTAGCGGCTGATCTGGAGCACGTTCTGGATGCTGGTGGAGGTCGAGAAGTAGGTGAGCACCGTCTCCTGCTCGTGGGTCAGGCCCGAGCCCTCCACGTTCATGGAGCCGCCGTCCAGGACCTTCGAGAGATCCTTGTCGATGTCCAGATGGAGGTTGGCGCCGTAGGCCGTCTTGCGCAGGGGGAGACCGTTGTCCGGGAGGCGGCGCTGCACTTCGGGCCACTCGTCCATGATGCGGGCGGCCTCCATGAGCACGGTGTCCACGGGTATGGCCGGGAAGTTCTCCCGGTCCAGCTCCTGGGGCAGGATCGAATCGAAGCGGTAGTCGCCCTCCACCCACCGGAAGGTGCGGTAGATGATCGACATCGCCTGGTTGAAGAGGGCGTCCTGAAGGTCCTGGGGCGAGACGCGGCCCGATTCCAGAAGCAGGGTGCCCATGCGTTTGAGGGTCTGCCGCTGGCGGTGGATCATGGCCATGAGCTCTTCGCCCGAAAGCCTGCCAAGGCGCACCAGCATGGCGCCCACGCGGTCTTCCATGCGGACCTGGTTGGAGTCGCAGCCGACGATCTCCCCCTGGTCGAAGAAGATCTTCACGAACTCCTGGGCGCGGGAGAGCACGAGGGTGCCGCTCTTGCCCTGGGTCTTGATCATGTTGAACAGGGAGAAGAGGTCGAAATCGCGGAGAGAGCCTTCCAGTGCCATGTGTCTAACCCCTTCGCGGCAGGAACTTCAACCAGGAGCGCAGGAACAGGACCGCCAGCAGGATGAGCCCCAGGGGCAGCCAGATGGAGGCCGGATCCGCCAGGATCTCGCCGGGGTAGCGGACGGAGCGTCCGGTGGCAAGGACGATGCCGACCGCGAAGCACAGGAAGGCATACTCGATGAGGCCCTCCTGGGTTTCGCCGATGAGCAGCCGGTCCGCCCCGGGCAGCGCCACCATGAGGAGCCGGTGCAGCCACCGCTGCGAGGCCTGGAAGCTGGCCACCTCCTCGACCTTCTTCTTGCGGCTCTCGCCGTGGAGGCCGTCCTTGAGGACGAACAGGTGGTGGCACTTGGAACAGACGAAGACATCGGGGCTGTCGGTGGTGTGGAAAGGATCCCCGCAGCGGGTGCACTGGGAGGGGTGGGCCTCGCTGATGCTGCGCCGGAGCCGGAGGAAGAAGGCGCCGGCGGCCACGAGGGGCAGCAGGAGGTTGAAGAAGAGCAGGAAGTCCTTGGTGCCCTGCCCGCCGTGGCCCGGGTCGCCGCCGATGGACTTGGCCAGGGCCGCGATGCGCGCGGGCGAGTCGGGAAGGGGCAAGGCGAAGGTGCGCTGATCCGTCCGGGCCGCGTTGGCGGCGAGGACCCGGTTGAAGGTGTCCAGGGCCAGACGCCGCGCATCCTCCTGCTTGGAGAAGCCCAGGGGGCCGTCCATCTGCCGGAAGGCCACCACGCTCTGGTTGAGCAGGATCTCGCCGCTGGTCGGGGCGATGGACGCCGCCTCGTCAAAGCACGTCTGGGCGCCGTTCACGTCGCCAAGCTGGTACCGCGCGACACCCAGGTTGTTCATGACCTCGGCATGGTCAGGGTGGCTCTTGGCCAGGGCCGCGAAGGTGGCCTCGGCCTTGGCCCAGTCCTGGAATTCAAGCTGGCGCCAGCCTTCCAGGAAGGCGCGGTCACCGGGCGGCAGGGCGGCGAGGACATGGTCATCCCCGGGGACGGGCTGGGGCCGGAGCTGCAGGGTCACGATGCTCGGACTGGGGGTGGCCGCCGCCATGGGCTCGATGAGCGAAAGGACGGGATGGAAGAGCTGGAGCAGGAGGATCAGGAGGGTGGCGCGGATCTCCATGGGCAGCATGAAGGGTGCCAGCAGCCAGAGCCACACCATGGCGGCGATGCTCGGGTCCAGCCCGAAGACCACCGGCAGGGTGACGAGGAAGGCCCCCAGGAGGGCCACCACGTGGGGGTTCATGGCGGTGTGGCGGAGGGGCTCCTCCCAGATGTTGCGGAACACCCGCCGGTAGCGCATGCCCAGGGTCAGGGCCCAGCCCCAGAGGAGCAGGGTGGCCATGAGCCTCAGCCAGGCGATGTGCTGGACGGTCCAGAGCCACCGGTGGAGGGGGTTGCCCAGGCGGAGGCGGGTCAGCTCCAGGACGTCGGCGATGCTCCACAGGTACCCCTGGGGGCCCTGCTGCCGGAGAAGGATCACCCGGGTGCCCAGGAGGGCGGGATACTTCGGCGCCCAGCGCTCGACGGTGTCGATGACCTTGAGTCCCAGGGCCGGGTCGCCCTGCCGGCCCAGTTCCCGGGCGAAGATGGCCATGGATTCCACGAGGGGGAGCACGTCCATGGTGCCGTATGTGCGCCGGAGCAGTTCCACATCCTGGACCGCGGCCTGGATGGCCACCGGATCCCCGGAGCGGAAGGCGGGCTTGAGGCGCTCGGCGCAATGGCTGAGGGCGATGGCGGGCTGGAGCTCCTGGCGGAGGCGGGCCTGGGGATCCGCCTGGGCTTGCAGACGGGACCCGGAACACAGCGCCAGAACTACGGTCAGTATGGGAATAAGCCCAATTTTGAAAATATTTAAAGCGGTCCGGCTGAAGGCGGCGGTCACGGATGCCAACTTGGGGCGGGACGGCCGTGCAACCGTTACGATCATGGTCACTCCGTGGTTTGAAGGCAGGTTATCACAGTTCGCCATCCTCCCACTTCTCAAACCCTTGCTTAAATGGGAGGATGGACTCATTCGGAGGCACTATGCGAAACATCATTACGGCCATCATGATCCCGGCAGCATGCATGTCCCTTTGCGCCCAGAACACGGGCCGCATCGCGGGCACCGTCCTGGGCAAGAATGGCAAGCCGGTGCCGGGGGCGGTCGTCACCCTTTCCCGCCAGGACATCAACTGGTCCAAGCCGATCAAGGTCAACGATCAGGGCAACTACATGCAGGTGGGCCTCGAACCCAAGGAATTCAAGGTTTCCGTCACGGCCCCCGGATGCACCCCCATCAACGAGATTGTCAAAATCGTCATGGGCGACACCGTCACCAAGAACTACACCCTCATGACGACCCAGGAATCGGCGGATGAGGCCATCCGCACCGGCGTGGGCATGGATCCCAACGCGGCGAAGGCCATCTCCGCCTCCACGGCCTTCAACTCGGGCATTGAACTCTACAACCAGCAGAAATTCGCCGAAGCCCTGCCCTTCATCGAAAAGGCCGTGAACGAAATGCACGAGGCCATCGGCAACATGAAGGAAGGCGAGGTCAGGACCAAGCTCGAAGCCCAGACCGCCACGGCCGACCGTGTCTACGGTGTCGTCCTGACCCAGGTCGGCAAGGGCGATCCCGCCAAGAAGGACATGGTCCTCAAGGCCGAATCCTACCTCATGCCCGCCTACCAGAAGAACCCCAAGGACCAGACCCTGGTGGTCGCCCTCCTGGAAGTGGCCAAGGCCAAGGAGGACGCCGCCGCCATCAAGACCTACCAGGCCGCCCTGGACGCCATCATCGGCCCCCGCCCCGAGGTCGCCTACAATGACGGCGTCACCGCCTTCAACGACGGCAGGTTCAAGGAAGCCAAGGAATCGGTGGACAAGGCCATCGCCCTCGACCCCAAGTTCCCCGACAGCTACTGGCTCCTGGGCGTGGTCGAATTCAGCATGAACAACACCAAGGCCGCCAAGGAGGCCTTCAAGAAGTACCTCGAAATCGCCCCCACCGGCAAGAAGGCCGGCGAAGTCCGCGAGTTCCTCAAGGAACTCAAGTAGGCCCTAGGAGCCAACTTAGTTACAGGAGGCCCCGTTCCCCCCATGGGG
>DBME01000467.1 GCA_002298155.1 Holophagaceae bacterium UBA706
CGCGCTCCACGGTGCGGATGCCGCCCCCCACCCGGCAGGGGGCCAGGGCGCAGAGTTCCTTCACCAGGGCCAGGTTGTCGCCGGTGCCCAGGGCGGCGTCCAGATCCACCACCGCCAGGTCCCCCAGCACGCGCCACCGTCGCGCCAGCCCCGCCACGTCCTCCACTTCGAGGACCTTGGCGCGCCCGCCCACCAGCTGCACGGCCTTGCCGCCCATGAGATCGATGCTCGGGATCAGCATGCCCGCACCTCCACGCCGTCGCCGGCAAGTTGCGCCTTGAGCGCGTTCACGGTGAGTCCGCCGGTGTGGAAGGCCCCCGCGGCCAGCACCGCGTCCGCTCCGGCCGCGAAGGCCTCCACGGCGTGCCGCGCGCAGCCGAAGCCGCCGCTGGCGATGAGGGGGATGCGCAGGCCCCGGGAGGCGTTGCGCAGGACGTCCAGGTCGAAGCCCGCGCGGGTGCCGTCCCGGTCCATGGAGGTNNTGAGCAGGATCTCGCCCGCCCCCCGGTCCTGGGCCTGGGCCAGCCAGTCCGCGAGGGTGAGCTGCAGGAGCGTCCGCCCCGCATCCACGGCCACCAGCGTGCCGAAGGAAGGCCGGCGAACGTCCACGGCCACCACCACGCACTGGCTGCCGAACCGCGCGGCCAGTTCGGAGATGAGCTCCGGCCGGCGCACCGCGGCGGAATTCACGGCCACCTTGTCGCAGCCCGCCATGAGCAGCGCCTCCGCGTCGGCCACGGTGCGGATGCCGCCGCCCACGGTGAAGGGGATGAACACCTGCCGCGCCACCGCCTCCACCATGCGCGCCGCGGTGGCGCGCTTCTCGATGCCCGCCGTGATGTCCAGGAACACCAGCTCGTCGGCGCCTTCGGCGTCGTAGCGGCAGGCCNNCCCTTGACGACGCGGCCGTCCTTCACGTCCAGGCAGGGGATGATGCGTTTCATGACCACTGGAGGGCCTCCTTCAGCAGGGCGAGGCCCTGGGCGCCGCTTTTCTCGGGGTGGAACTGGAAGCCCGCCAGGGGGCCGCTGCGGAAGGCCGCCAGGAACGGCCTCCCGTAGACGGCCAGGCCCAGCGCCTGCGCGGGCCGGTCCCCGGGCCAGGCGGGCACGAAGTACGAGTGGACGAAGTAGGCCGCCAGGGAGCGGTCGCCCAGGTCCACCGCGCTCCAGCCCATGTGGGGCACCTTGAGCCCGGGCACCGCGAAGCGCTCGCAGCGCCCCCGGAGGAGTCCAAGGCCCGGGACGTCCGGCGCCTCCCCGGAACCCTCGAACAGGAGCTGCATGCCCAGGCAGATGCCGAGGATGGGCAGGCGCTGGGCGGCCCGCTCCCGCAGGGGGGCGTCCAGCCTCCGTTCCGCCAGGAGCCTGCCCGCGTGGCCGAAGTTCCCCACCCCCGGCAGGATGATCCGGTCCGCCGTGGCGATCCCCGCGGCGTCCGCCACGCGGCACGAAGCCAGGCCCATGGCCTCCAGGGCGTTCTCGAGGCTGCGGAGGTTGCCGCAGCCGTAGTCCACGATCCCGATCACCGCAGCACCCCCTTGGAGGACCGCAGGCCCTCGGCGGGGCCCAGGGCCTCCCGAAGGGCCATGCCCACGCCCTTGAAGGCCGCCTCGGCCATGTGGTGGGCGTTCTCGCCACGCACCGTGAGGTGGAGGGTGAACCGCGCCTCCAGGGCCAGGGTGCGGAAGAAGTGGGACACGTTGTCCGTGGCCAGCCCGCCCAGGTCCGCGGAGCGGAAGGGGATGTCCACCACCGGGAAGGGGCGCCCGCCGATGTCCAGGGCCACCTGGGCCAGGGCCTCGTCCATGGGCAGCAGCCGCTGGCCGAAGCGGGCCCGGCCTTCGCGGCCGCCCAGGTGCCGGTCCAGGGCCCGGCCCAGGGCGATGGCCACGTCCTCGGCGAGGTGGTGCCCGTCGCCCAGGGGCATGAAGTCCTCGGCGTCCAGGGTCAGCCCCAGCCCCCCGTACAGGTCCAGCTGGTCCAGGAAGTGGGTGAGCATGGGCAGGGGCGTGCGCACGCCCCCGGCGCCCCCCAGCGTGAGCGCCACGCGGGTCTCCTTCGTGGTCCGTTCAAAGGCCGTCATCGGGCACCTCCCAGGTACGCGTTCTCGAAGATCCGCGCCTCGGTTTCCGAGGCGACGCTGATGCGGACCATGCCTGGGAACACGCCCGCCAGGTCCTTGATGAGGATTCCCTGGGCCCGCAGCCGCTCCACGGCCCCGGCCCCCAGGTCGGCCATGAAGAAGTGCGCGTCCGACGGCACCGTGCGGAACCCCGCCTCCTCCAGCCGCCCGCGGAGCCCGCGGGCCGCTTCCTTCGCCCGGGCCACCCGCTCGCGGAAACCCGGATCGCCCTCCAGGAGCCGCACGCCCAGCACCGCGGCGGCGGCGTTGACGTTGAAGGGCGACCTCAGGCCATCCAGGCGCTCCGCCAGTCCGGGAGCCGCCAGCACGAAGCCGCACCGCAGACCCGGCACGCCGTACGCCTTGCTCAGGGTGCGCAGCAGGACCAGGTTCGGCCAGGTCCTCAGGAGGGGCGCGAGATCCTGCCCGCAGAAGGGCCCGTACGTCTCGTCCACCAGCACCGTGCGCCCCTGGCCCAGGATGCGCGCCAGGGCCTCGGACGCCAGGGCCCGCCCCGTGGGATTGTTGGGGCTCGTGAGGGCCACCAGGGAACCTGGGGTGGCAAGGACGGCGTCCACATCCACGTCGAAGGCCCCGTCCAGGGGCACGGCGGCGACGGTCACGCCCAGCTGCTCCGCGTAGATGCGGTACATCGGGAAGGCCGGCACCGGCAGCACCATGCCGCCCTGGGCCCGGAGGCGGAGCAGGAGGAAGATCCCCTCGTCGGCGCCGTTCACGGGCACAGCGCAGGCCGGGTCCACGCCCCAGGCCCGGCCGGCGG
>DBME01000459.1:0-9140 GCA_002298155.1 Holophagaceae bacterium UBA706
TGGTAGGTGCCGTCGTGGAACCCCACCATGGCGTGGACCTGGCTCTGGGGGTGGATGGTCACCTTGATCTGGCCGGGGGTGAGGCCGAAGAGGAAGGAGGCTTCGATGACCTCCAGGCCCTTGTTCATGAGGGTGGCGGAATCGATGGTGATCTTGGGGCCCATCTTCCAGGTGGGGTGGTTGAGGGCCTCGGCCTGGGNNAGGTGGCGCCCTGGATGCGGGCCAGGTCCCAGTCCCGGAAGGGGCCGCCGCTGGCCGTGATGCGCACCTCGCGCACGTTCGCGGGGGGGACGCCGGCCAGGAGCTGGTGAAGGGCGGCGTGCTCGGAATCCACGGGGAGCAGCTCGCCGCCGCCGGCCTCCAGGGCCTGGCGCATGAGGGCGCCGCCCACCACGAGGCTCTCCTTGTTGGCCACGCACACCCGCAGCCCCGCCCTCAGGGAGGCCTCGGCGCTTTCGAGTCCCGCGGCCCCCACCACCGCCGCCAGCACCGTGTCGGCGGCGGACTGCAGGGCGCAGGCCAGGAGCCCCGGGGCGCCGTGGAGGATCTCGGGGCGGTAGGACAGCTCCGAGGCCAGCCAGGCCGCGTCCTCGGGGCGGGAGACGGAGACCAGGCGCGGGCGGAACCGCTCGCACTGGGCCTTGATCAGGTCCCGGTTCCGGCCCGCGGCCAGGGCGGCCACCTCCAGGCGGCCGGGGTGGGCCTCCACCACGCCCAGCGTGGAGGTGCCGATGGATCCGGTGGACCCCAGGAGGGCGATGCGGCGCATGGGTTCAGTTCAGGAGGTGGACGAAGTGGACGTAGGCGTAGAACACCGGGGCCGCGAAGGCCAGGCTGTCGAGCCGGTCCAGCATGCCACCGTGGCCGGGGATGGCGATGCCGCCCATGTTGGAATCCTTCACGCCCGCGCTGCGCTTCCAGGTGCTTTCGGCCAGGTCGCCCAGCAGGCCCGCCACGCCCAGGAGGATGCCGATGGCGACGGCGTCCACCACGGTCCACTGCGTGCAGACCAGGGCCCGGATGACGAAGGCGGCCAGGACGTTGCCGGCGAGGTTGCCCCCGGCGCCCTCCCAGGTCTTCTTGGGGCTGACCCGGGGGGCGAGCTTGTGCCGGCCCAGGGTGCTGCCCACGAAGTAGGCGGTGGTGTCGCCCATCCAGGTGATGAGGAAGAGGGCCAGGATCAGGCGGCCCCCGGGGTTGGAGAGAGTCGAGTTGGAGACCATGAAGAGCTTCATCATGAAGCCCGTGCCCAGGCCCATGTAGAGGGCCCCCATCCAGGTGATGGCCTGGCTGGTGAGGGCGCTGTCCAGGTCCCGCTCGAAGAGCAGGGCCCCGAAGTGGATGACGATGCTGGCGCCGGCCAGGACGGCCCACAGGGGCAGGGGCTCGGTGCCGTCGGGGGCGATGAGGTAGAAGTGCAGGAGGAAGCCCCACCCCGCCAGGGTGCCGGCCGCCAGGGAGGGCTTGTGGCCCAGCTTGCGGCCCATGGCGGTGAGCTCGTGGACGCCCATGACCAGGGCCAGGGCCAGGAGCACCAGGAACACGGCCTTGGCCCAGGGCTCGGCCCCGAACCAGAGCAGCGTGAAGAAGAACACCGCGAAGACGAGGGCCGTCCCCACCCGCAGGGCGAGGTTGCCCTTGTCGATGCCGGGACGGGAATGGGGAGGGGCAGCGGTCATGGGGGTACTCCGCTCAGATGGCGCCGAAACGGCGTTCGCGCTGGGAATAGGCTTCGAGGGCTTCCCGGAGCTGGGGACCGCGGAAATCGGGCCACAGGCACTCGGTCATGAAGAACTCTGCGTAGGCGGCCTGCCAGAGCAGGAAGTTGGAGATCCTCAGTTCGCCGGAGGTGCGGATGAGCAGGTCCACGTCGGGGGTCCCGGCCGTCCAGAGGCGCGCGGCCAGGGCGGCCTCGTCCACGTCCTCGGGGCGCAGCCCGTCCTCCACGCACTTCCGGGCCGCCACCGCCAGCTCCAGCCGGGAGCCGTAGTTCACGGCCAGGTGGAAGAACATGCCCTGGTGGCCCGCGGTCTGGGTCTCGAGGGTCCGCAGGTCCTTCAGGATGCCTTCGGGCAGCCCNNAGCCCCTGGGCGGCGCCCAGGTGGTGGAATCGGATGCCCCGGGCCCGCAGCTTGGGCAGGAACATGCGGAGGTACATCCGCAGGAGGGCCATGAGCATGCCCACTTCCTGGGCGGGGCGCTTCCAGTTCTCGGTGGAGAAGGCATACAGGGTCAGGTGCTCGATGCCGGCGTCGGAGGCGGCGTCCAGGATGTCCTGCACGGCCCGGACGCCCTCCTTGTGGCCCTTGATGCGGGGCCAGCCGCGCTGCTCGGCCCAGCGCCCATTGCCGTCCATGATCAGGGCCACGTGGCGGGGGATGCTCATGCGTTCACCCTAGTGGATGCAAGATTAATTACAAGACTCAACCGATGCATCTCCAGGTGATAGCTTCACGGGAAGGCCCCTGGGGGGGGCTGGGGTAGGGGGCAAGGCGGATTCTAACATGGGGCGGCGGGGACCCCGTTGACGGCGATAAATATGCATTCTGAGGTATCGTTGGGAACTCGCGGTTTACGATAGTCTGTAGCATCCGTAGGAAATGGGAAAACCCAGATGGTTCAATTCAATACCCGCGCCAACGAGATCCTGCTCAAGCTGGTCTACTACGGACCGGGTCTGTCGGGCAAGACGACGAACCTCCAGGCCCTCCACGCCATGTGCGCGGAGACGAACCGCGGCGAGATGTTCTCCGTCAACACCCAGGAGGACCGGACCCTCTTCTTCGACCTGCTGCCCATCAACCTCGGCTACATCTACGGCAACGCCATCCACCTGCAGATCTACACCGTGCCGGGCCAGGTGCAGTACGACGCCAGCCGCCGGGTGGTGCTGGGCGGGGCCGACGGGGTCGTCTTCGTTGCGGACTCCAGCGAACCCAAGATGCAGGAGAACGTGGACTCGCTGTCGAACCTGTACCACAACCTCAATGCCAACCGCCTGAACATCAAGCAGATCCCCTTCGTCATCCAGTACAACAAGCGCGACCTCCCCGACGCCATGCCCGTGGGCGTCATGAACCGGCGCCTGAACTTCCGGTCCGTGCCCTACTTCGAATCCGTGGCCAACAAGGGCGAAGGGGTGCTGGACACCTTCCTGTCCATCGCCCGGGACACCGTGGGCAGCACGTTCAAGAAGTACCACCTGGACAAGAAGATCAAGGACTTCGACGAGATGCTCAACCTCATCGAGTCCAACATCCGCTCCAGCATGCACGAGATGCCGCCGGCCGCCGAGCCGGTGTCGGCGCCCCAGGAATCCACGGTCCTGCGCCACAGCGGCGTGTCCATCACGGACCTGGCGCCCGGCAAGGTGGCGGATCCCCAGGAGCTCCTGGAGGACGCCCTCAAGTCCAACATGGAGACGGCCCGCCTCTACTCCGAACTGCGGACGGTGAAGGAGGCCGTGGAGAAGAAGAACGAGGAGCTCCGCCAGCTCTACGCGCAGCTGGAGCGCTCCAACCAGGACAACCTCAAGACCCGCCGCTACCTGGAAGGCCTCATTCAGAGCGTGGGCGAAGCCATCGTGTCCTTCAGCGCCGACGGCCGCATCCTCACCTGGAACGCGGCGGCGGAGCAGATCTTCGGATACGCCCGGGCCGAGATCGTCGGCCGCACCCTGCATCAGCTGGCGCCGGCCTCGCGGTCCGCGGAGTTGGAGCAGGCGATCGCTCAGGTGAGCAAGGGCCAGATCATCCGGGACATCGCCTCCGTGCGCCTGCGCAAGGACGGCACCGAGTTCCCCGCCCGCGTCACCTATGCCCCCATCCGCGGCAGCGACGACCGGGTCCTGGCCTATTCGGCCCTGATCCGCGACGAGGGCGAGACCAAGGCCCTGGAGCGGCGCCTCAGCGACGCCGAGAACCTGGCGGCCCTGGCGCGCATGATGCCGCCCCTGTTCAACGAGCTGGCCAACCGCCTGAATCCCATGATCCTCCAGCGGGACCTGCTCCTGGGCGAGTTCACCGATCCGGCCGTGGCCGCGCGCCTGGGCAAAGCCCTGGCGGGTGTGGACTACGTGCAGTTCCTTCTCAAGCCGCTCCTCATGATCTTCGCGCCCAGCTCACCGCGTCTGGAGGCCACCAGCCTCAACACGCTGGTGCAGGAGGCCGCCAAGCGCGTGGAGAGCGAGGCCGCCGCCGCGGGCGTGGCCATGGAATTCTCGCTGGATCCGGCCCTGCAGATGTCGACGCTGGATCCCGGCATGCTCCGGGAGGGCATCCTCTGCCTCCTGCGGGTGGGCATCCGCGCTTCCGCCAAGTCCGCCGCCAAGCGGCTCCGGGTGGGCACGCGCCAGACCCCCAACGGCCTGCAGCTGGTGGTCCAGGACACCGGCCCGGCGCTGGGCGAGGTGGAGGCCAAGAAGATCTTCGAATTGTCGTATGCCACCGATGTGGATTCCCTGGGGGCCTGCGTCATCGCCTCCGTGGCCCGCGCCCACGGCGGCAAGGTGTCGGTCCGGAGCCAGGAAGGGCTCGGAAACGCATTTCTGGTGGAGTTGCCCATGACCGAAGCATCCCCCGCTCCGTCCGCCCCTGCCAACCTCCCGGGTGCGCGCATCCTCGTGGTGGACGACGAGAGCTTCCTCCTCGAATGCCTCGTGGACGCCATCGGCTCCTGGGGCTGCGAGGTGACGCCCTGCTCCCTGGCGGCGGAAGCCATCCAGAAGCTCCAGGGCGGCTCCTACGACCTCATCGTCTCGGACATCCGCATGCCGGGGCTGAGCGGCATCCAGCTCTTCGACTGGATCCAGGCGCAGCAGCCTGCGATGGCTGCGAGGATCCTGTTCACGACGGGGGACTCGTTCGATCCGGATACACGGGCGTTCCTGGAGCGGTCGAAGATGCCGCATCTGGGGAAGCCGTTCGATCTTAAGCGGTTGAAGCAGGCGATATCGGATCTGCTGGTTTCGGCCCAATAGAACGGGTCGGTTGCTTTTTACCCACAAGCCCCGACCCCTCGAATCCAACCGGACCGACAAGGTAGTTCCAGCGTTCCACCCCTAATTCGCCCACCGCTTCACCTGTTCCCATGCGTCCTCCATCGTGCAGTCGCCGTTCAGGATGATGGCGAACACCCGCAGGGTGCCGTTGCGTTCCTGCAGGTAGCCGCAGATGGAGTTCACCCCCGCCACGTGGCCGGTCTTGCACCGGATGCGCCGGGTCAGCGCAGGGTCCCGCATGCGCAGGGTGAAGTTCTCGCCGCCGATGTCCTTCAGCGAGCTCACCATCTCCGGCCCCACTTCGAAGTCGTGGTAGGCGGCGCGCAGGACGATTGCCAGGGTCCGCGCGGAGAGGCGGTTGTCCTTGCTCAGGCCGGACCCGTCGGTGATGGCGGTCTTGTCGGGGCCCAGGTCCAGCATGGTCTGGTAGAAGGACTGGATCTGGCGGATGCCCTGGGGCCAGGTGCCGCCGCCGAAACGCTTGACCAGCATCTCCACCATGAAGTTGTTGGAGTGCTTGTTGATCTGGCAGACGAGATCCCGCAGGGGCAGGGAATGGAAGCCGATGAGCTTGCGGGCCTCGCCGGGGGCGGCGGGGCCGTTCTCGATGGCGATGCCGGCCTGGCCGAGGATGCGGGTGAGGGTCTCCACGGCGTAACGGTCGGGGTTGGCCACGAGGCGCCCGCCGTCCTTGTTGAAGTTCACGGAGAGGGGGGCGATGGGGGGCGTGGTGTTGGCGGAGGTGTGCTCCCACCCGTTCCCCAGGAGCTGGTCGTCGAAGGCGCTCTGGTCCACGGCCACCTTGCCCTTGACGGTGCGGACGCCCCGGGCCCGGAGATCCTCCGCCAGGCGGAAGATGTGCTCAGGCACCAGGAACGGATCACCCGCGCCCTTGAAGACCAGGTCGCCCACCACCGTATTGCCCCGGAGATCGCCCCACACTTCGGTCTCGATCTCGTAGTCGGGCTTCCAGGTCTTGAGCATGGCGTAGGTGGAGAGCACCTTCGTGGTGGAGGCGGGCACCAGCTGCAGGTCCATGCCCTGGCCTTCCAGGAGCTTACCGGTCTCCATGTCCCAGATGCCGGCGGACACCTTCACGGACCTGGCGGCCAGGCGGTGTGTCCAGGTGTCGAAGTCGTTGGTTGAAGCGGGAAGGTGAAGGAGGAGGCAGAGGGCGACGAGGGTGCGACGGATCATGGGCTCTCGGAAGGGGACTCAGGGCGTTGGGGTCGGGGTGGTGGAATCGGGTTTCCGGGGTTCGCCGCCGGGCGTCGTGGTGCCGCTGCCGGTGGTTCCCTGGAGGAGGCCGGCGGCCGCGGCGGGCACGTTGGAACCGGGGGTGCCAAGGAGGTTGCCGGCCGAGGAGAAGACCCAATCGCTGATGAGGGTCTTGTTCTGGTAGATGCGGTAGCTGTCCAGCTGGCACCGGCTGCGCACGCCCACGATGGGCAGGCCCGTGGTGTCGCCGGAAGCGCCCGGCTGGACGGCGGTGATGAGGTCCCACTCGCCGCTCTCGGTCATGGGGTCCGTGTAGACCTTGCGCAGGACGGGCGGCCGGAGCTTGGTGAGGTCCTCGAGGTTGAGGGGGTAGGCGCCGGTCTTCGCGCGGTAGGCCTTGATGCCGGCCACGATGGCCTCGCCCCGGTAGATGAGCTCGGCCTCCTGGTCCCGCTGGACCTCGGCCTTCATGGTGGGCAGGGCCGCCGTGAGGAGGATCCCCATGACCACGATGATGGCCAGGAGCATGGCCAGGATGAAGCCACGCGAGGAACCCATCATCTTGCCGTTCCCTCGGTCCATGCCACTTCGCCTCCGCCCCAAGCTTACCACTTGGAAAGAGGGATGCTCAGCGGCGGGTCTTGATGATCTGGACCAGCTGGCCCACCAGGAAGGGGTCGAACTGGACGCCGGCCAGGCGCTCCATCTCGGCCAGGGCTTCGGGCACGGTCTTCGCCGGGCGGTAGGGTGTTTCGGAAATCATCATCTCGAAGGCCTCGACGAGATGGATGATCCGGCTGCCCACGGGGATGTCCTCGCCCTTGAGGCCGTCCGGGTAGCCCGTGCCGTCCCACCGCTCGTGGTGGTGCCGGATGATGTGGAGGACGTCGAAGGGGAAGTAGAGATCCTTGAGGAACGTGGAGGCCAGCAGCGGGTGCGTGCGGACCTTGGCCATCTCCTCGGCGGTCAGTCTGGGCTTGTCCAGGATGCGGTAGTCCAGGAGGAGGGTGCCCACGTCGTGGAGGATGGCGGAGATGCTCACGGCCTCCACCTCGGCGGTGGGCAGGTCCAGCTTCTTGGCCAGGTCCCGGGAAAGCTCGGCGGTGTTGACGCTGTGGGCCTTGATGGAGGGGATCCGGCCCTCGGCGGAGGAGAGGATCCGGTGGCTCACGGACAGGAAGGCCTGATGGTAGCGCTCGTGGAGGCGGACCTCCTGGAGGTAGAAACCGAGCATACGAGAGACCTGACGGACGAGGTCCTGCTCGTGCATGGTGAAAGGCCGGTCTTCCAGGCGAAACAGCATCAGGAGGTTGTCACCCCCGGAGGCTTCCTCCAGGAGCACCGGCAACAGGGTCAGGAAGTGGCCGGTGATGGGGTCCCGCTCGAACCATTCGGACTTGGTCAGAAGGCGGAGGTCGTCGCGCTTGACGTGGGGCACCTGGCTGATGGTCTGGGCGATGATCTGGTGCTTGAGGTCGTTGGACAGGGGGAAGCGGCTGTAGATGAGGAGGGGCCGCGCCTCCACGGCGTCGTTGAGCCACAGGGCCACGGCCCCGGTGGGGACCATCTGGCAGAGGAGGTTGGCCGCTTCCCAGAAGAAGGTCTGCTGCTCGGGGATGAAGGCCTCGGCGTCGGCCTGGGGGATGTCCTGGAAGGGGTCGAGCCCTTCCAGCACGGCCTCGCTGAGCCCCGCGGGCTGAGGCAAGGGCACGGCGGTGATGGAGGCTTCGCCGCTGCTGGAGACCTGGATATGCTCCAAGGCCGCGCCGTCGATGGGGGGCGCGGGGACCTCCAGCTGGACCATGGCGCCGGAGGGGGGTGCCGCCACGCGGATGGGGGGGATCTCCTCCCGGGGGGTGATGTAGCCCTCGGGGACGACGTTGGCGGAGGGCTGGGCCTCCTCCACGGTGCCCGTGGGGAAGGCGTTGAGGGCCTGGACCATCTCCGCGCAGATCTTCTGGATGAGCGGATCGTGGACGTCGGGCTGGTAGGGGGCGCCCTTGGAGAGGTCCCGCTGGATGAGCAGGGCCTTCCAGTCGCCCCGGTCATAGATGGGGGAGAGGTAGTACTTGGGGCTGGTGCCGCCCAGGCCGAAGGGGGCCAGTTCCGGGAAGTTTCGGGCGTCGTTCACCGCGAACCCGCGCCGTTCCCGGGAGACCAGCACCAGGACGGGGTCCAGGGGAGCCAGGCGCTCGGGCGGGGGCTGCATGCGCGGCCAGCCGTAATGGCTCACCAGTTCAAAGGCGCCCGTGGCCGGATCCATGAGGTAGAGCGCCGCCTTGGTGCTGCCGATTTCTTCAAGGCAGCAGTAGATCAGTTGCGAAAGCCGCTGGATGAGAGGTTCGCTGAGACTGCGGAGGTGGGGCAGCATGTATCCGGACCCTGGGGTAGTGGGTGAGGAATCACTGGGGAGTGTTAACCGGTATCCTACGCGATGGGCGTGGCCGCGTCTAACCCAAACTCCCCCCCCGGCTGCTCAGACCCGGAAGACCATCGTCGCCTGGGGTCCCCGGGACCCCTGGATGATTTCGAACTGCACCCGGGCGTTGATGTCCAGGGCGCGGAATCCGCCGGCCTGGACTGCGGACTGGTGCACGAAGATGTCCGGTCCGCCCTCATCGGGAGTTATGAAGCCGAAACCCTTCTGGGTGGAGAAACTCTTGACGATACCGGACGACATGGCGCCTTCCACGGGGGCCTACCCCGTTAAAAAGGTTACGGAATCGCGACGTCCGGTTCAACGACGCGGCTTTCATGCCAAGAAAAAGGGGCGGCTGTCACAGCCGCCCCCCGGTTGCTTCCCTTAACGGATCAGAGCTTGACGACGTTGGTCGCCTGGGGGCCTTTCTGGCCCTGGCCCACTTCGAAGCTCACCCGCTGGTTCTCGTTGAGGGTGCGGAAGCCGCGATCCTGGATCGCGGAG